>JABGYH010000009.1 GCA_018675335.1 Candidatus Woesearchaeota archaeon | reverse complement strand
TTTTTTTTTTTTTTTTTTTTTTTTTTTTTTTATGGTTGGTGTTTTTGATTGAATTATTTTTTATTAATTTTAACTTTGCTTGCCCTAATTACTTTTCCACTAAACATATATCCTCTTTGTAATTCTTCAACAATTATTTCATCTTCGCTTTCCAAATTACATTTTTGAGTTAGCATTACTTCATGATAATTTGAATCAAAGGGTAATCCTTCACAAACAATTGGCTGTAAACCAATATCTTGAAGTGTACTTCTTAATTGAGAATATATTAATTCAAATCCTTTAATTGATTCATGATGTTCTGGTGATTTTTCTTTTTGATTTGAAGGTGATTGTTTTAATGATAATTCTAAACTATCTAAAACTGGAAGAATTTTTTTTACAACTTCTGATTTACTATATTCTTTGAAGTTGTCTTTATCTTTTTCAACTCGTTTTTTGTAATTTTCGTAGTCTGCTTGAACTCTTTTTAATAAATTAGTTAATTCTTGTACTTGATTTTTTAATTCTTGAATTTCTTCTTTTGTAGCACAAGTTTGCTTGGTTTTATCAGTTTTTTTCTTCAATATTTTTCACCTTAAGATTTTTTTTAGTTCAAATTAATGTTTGTTTCGTTGACTTTAGATCAACAAAAAGCAATTAAGTCCAACTATTATATAAACTTTTCGGCAAACATTTATATATTTAAAATTCTAACAACATAATATGCATGTTCTCAACCAAAAAATTACAATTATTAATATCCGTAAACCTTCTATGCCTAAGCGAACTATAAATGATGAATTGCAATGGTTTGGTAATTCTTTAGGACTATTTAATTTAAGAGATAAAAATAAATCCTGTTTTAGAATTTTTATAGAATTATTAAAATCCACAAAAAAAAATATTTCTTTATCTTCTGATGAATTAGCTTATAAATTAAATTTAACAAGAGGAACTGTAATCCATCATATTAATAAACTAGAGGAAGCAGGAATTGTAGTAAGTCAAAAGAATAGATATTTTTTAAGGGTTGAAAATTTAGAAATGTTAATTAATGAACTTGAAAAAGATGTTCAAAGAACAATATCTGATTTGAGATCAGTTGCAAAAGAAATTGATGGTAAAATTGGTTTATGATTAAAAAAATTATATTTGGTGTATGTTAAAATGGCAGAAAAAACGTATGTTGGTGGGCAAGCAGTAATTGAAGGCGTTATGATGAAGAATAAAAATCGTGTAGCTGTTGCTGTGAGAAATCCGAAAGGAAAAATTGAAGTTAAAAAATTACCCTACAAACCAAAATGGAGTAAGCCCAAATTTGCAAAGTTGCCTATTTTTAGAGGATTTTTAAATTTAGTTGATACAATGGTTTTGGGGATGAAAGCTTTAAATTATAGTGCTAATGCTAGTTTAGAAGAAGATGAAAAACTTACAAAAAAAGAAATAATTGGCACCTCATTTTTTGCAATACTTTTTGCAGTTGGAATTTTTATTGTGCTTCCACTATATATTACTAAGATTTTTGTAGATAAAGGTTTTTTATTTAATTTAGTTGATGGGGTATTTAGAATACTTATTTTTTTAATTTATATTTTGCTTATTTCTTTAATGTCTGATGTAAAACGAGTGTTTCAATATCATGGGGCAGAACATAAAACTGTAAATTGTTATGAATTTGGCAAAAAATTAACTATTGAAAATGTTTCAAAGTGTTCTTTGGCGCATCGACGGTGTGGAACAACATTTATTATAATTGTTTTAGTAATTTCAATACTAGTTTTTTCTTTAATTTTGTGGGAAAATACTTTAGTTAAAATTTTAGGAAGAATTATTTTGATTCCGATAATTGCTGGAGTGTCATATGAACTTTTAAGACTTGGAGCAAGGTATGAAAAAAATATTTTATTAAATATTCTTATTGTTCCTGGGCTTTGGATACAAAAATTAACAACTAGGGAACCTGACAAAAAACAATTAGCAGTTGCAATTAAATCATTGCAAGCAGTTTTAGATAAGCCTAAAAAGAAATCTGGCAATAAAACTCGAAAAAAAGTTAGTTTTAAATCTAAAATTAAGAAGAAAAAATAGTTTTTTGTTTTGTTTTAAATAACTAATAATTCATCTAAAGCAAACTGTTCTAACTCATCTTTCGCGATTGTTTTGTATGCGCCTAGTCTTGTTGCTATTGCTTCAACATGAGGAGTTTTTTCCCAAGTCCATAAAACTACTTTTACATCTGAATCTTGTAATTCTTGAATCATTTCAAGTCCTATGTTTTTTCCTTGATCATAACTTAGTTCTATGAACGCATATCCGTCTCTTTGGTTTTTTGCAATTTCTACTAGCGCTTTAGGATCTGAAGTTGTGTAAGTTTGGGATTCTCCAAATAGTTTTTTAGCAGTTTCTTGATCTCCCCTATTGCTACTACAAACTAATATGTAAGAAGAATCAGGAATTTTTTCCATGTTTCTTGTTAGAAGTGCTTCTAATCTTTCCGGACCTTGTTCGGGAGTTGGGCGAATTCTTATTCTTTCTTGATCTTTGATTGCTTGGTGTGTTGGGATTGCGTGTATATATTCCATTTTAGAATTGTAGATGTGGAGTTTAATATTTAAGATTTTTATGTGAAAATTAATTCATTATAAGAAAAAAGATTAAAAAAATATATAAAAAATTTAAATCAGAGTTTAATGTTAATTTATTGTATTATTTTTGAATGATTGTTCCAATAAAGTCTTCTCCTCTAAGCATCTTAGGAAATTCTTGTTGTTGACCAATATAAACTACAAGTTTATCTCTAAGACGATAACCAATTTCTGCAGCACGCGGATCAAAAGGAGTACTTAATCCCGCTTCCCATTCTGTTCCAACTAGATCTACTAGTTTTTGCCAAGATGCTTTTGGAAGATCTGGTGCTTGCTTTATCATTCTAATTTTATCTTCTCCGCTGTATTTTTTTAATTCGTGAGGGCTGATATCTTTTACAATTGGAAAATCGCTAATTTTGAAAACTCTATCTGCATTAAATGTTTCTGCAAGTAGCATCATATCTTTGTCAGTGCTACATCCTGGTTTCCAACCGCAAGCAAAATAAATTTGATAATCTCCTTGTACTGGCATTGTTGGATCAAGAATTATTTCAGGATAAATTCTTCCTGCGTCTCCTAGGTGTCTTTGAAATTGGCGTCTTACATAATCTGCATTGATTTGAGTTGTAGCAATTCCTATTCGGTCTCTTGCAATATCTATTTCTTTTGGATCTTCTAATGCTGCTTCGAGGTGAGACATGCTAGCGTCTTGAACGCCTCTGCAAATTTTTCCTCCTCCTACAACAAAAATAAATCTTTGACCTGTTTCTTTTACGAGGTCGGCAAAATCATTAATAACTTGATTATTATATTTTCCGTCGGGGTTTACTATTGATCCTCCGAATTTAACTATGTTTAATTGTGGTTCACTCATATTATCACCTTATTTTGTTGTTTTATTTTTTAGTTTTTTTATTGATGTTATTTTTTTGATTAGTATTTGTTATTTTTTTTATGTTTTGATTGTGTCTTTGTTGATTTTTTTTATACTAATTCTTTTAATATTTTTGCACCTAATGAAACAGTTTTTGTTGTAATATCTTTAATTGGATTAATTTCTACTAAGTCAATCATTTTTAAATTTTTTAACAATTTAATTCTTTGTAAACAATAAATTAAATCTCTCGAAGTTAGTCCTCCGGGTTCACAATAACCAGTTCCAGGAGCAAATGCGGGATCAACAACGTCGATGTCTATTGAAAGATAAACTGAATCCCAATTGTTTAGTGTCTCAGTTATTCCGTCACAAATATTGCTAATTCCTTCAATTGTTAATTTTTTCATAGTGTAATATTGAATTTTTTCTGCGTCTAAAAATTCTTTTTCTTTACCATCCCAACTTCTTAAACCTATTATGATTAAGTTTTGAGGTTTTAGTATTTTTTCTCTAATTAAAACTTTTACAAAATCTTCGTGAGTTGGAGGGTGAAAATTATTTTCACAATCTGGGTGCGCATCAAAAAGTACTAAGCCTAGATTGGGATTGTGTTTTGCTGCAGCTTTGAATGAGGAATAGGTTATACTATGATCTCCGCCTATTAGAATTATCTTTTTATTTTTGTTGTTTGATTTTGTTTGGTTAATTGATTGTGTATTTAATTTATTTTGTTTAGTTAATTCTTGATCTATGTTTTCAAAAATTGAGTTATTTGTTTCTTCAATATTAAATTGATTGATTGGAATTTCTGAAATTTGAACTTTGGGATTTAATCCAGATTCATTTAAATTAAGTTCTTGAAATAATTGAATTATTTGATCTGGAGCTTTTTCACAACCTTGAGTTTTTCCAAGACCTCCTTTTGAGAATGGGACTTTTAGTATTAATGTCATAAAACTGATAAAAAAAGAAATAATTTAAAAAATTTAGTATTTTGGCGTGGTTTTTAGTGTCTAATTGGTTTTTGCTATTTAAATGGGTGTAACAAAATATCTATTTATGCACTCTCTAAATATCTGTCAAGTTCCCATTTAGTTACTCTAATTTTGTATTCATCCCATTCTCTTTTCTTAACTTCGTAATATTTGATATGAAATTCACTACCAAAAAATTCTTTTAATAATTTGCTTTTCTTAAATTCTTCAGCGGCTTCTCCAAGAGTTTCTGGTAATGTGTCAATTCCTTTTAATTTTCTTGTATCTGCGTCGTACCTATAAACACTTTCTTCTGTTGCTTCACATATTTTTTCTTTCTTTTTTATTCCTTCTAACCCTGCCTTTAACATTGCGGCAAATGCTAAATATGGACTTGCACTTGGATCTGGACATCTCAATTCTGCTCTAACTGATTTTGGTTTTCCTTCAAACGGTTTTGGAATTCTAATCAATGCACTTCTATTTGTTCCACCCCAACAAACATAAACTGGAGCTTCATAACCTGGAACTAATCTTTTATATGAGCTTGTTGTTGGCGCTAATAACACGCACATTTCTTTTATGTGTTTCATTATTCCTGCCATAAAATATTTTGCTGTTTTTGATAATTTGTATTTATCTGTCTCGTCATAAAATGCAGGTATTGATTTAATTTCTATTGTTTCTTTAATTTTTCCTTTAATGGTTTTCTTTACTTTGATTTTTTTTTCTTCCATTAAACTAAAATGAACATGCATTCCACTTCCATTAACTCCAAAAAATGGTTTTGGCATAAATGTTGCATGTAATCCTTCGCTATGCGCTACTGATTTAATTAAGTGTTTTAATGTAATTACATCATCTGCCATCTTTAATGCACAATCATATCTAAATCCAATTTCATGTTGGCCTACTGCTACTTCATGATGCGCTACTTCTGCAGTTAATCCCATTTTGGTCATTAGTAACATAATTTTTTTTCTTACTTCGCTTGCTTTATCACTCGTTGAGCTATCAAAATATCCTCCGCAATCATTTGGAACTGGCAATATTTTTCCTTCACTATCACTTTTTAATAAAAAGAATTCAAGTTCTGGACCTACCATGAAATCATATCCCCTATCTTTTGCTTCTTTTACTACCTTTTTTAGAATTCCTCGTGGATCTCCTTCATATGGTGTTCCATCTGGTTTGTAAATATCGCAAATAAATCTTGCAGTTTTTAATTCTTCTTTTACTGGATGTAATATTGTGTATGTTTTCATATCTGGTTTCAAATACATGTCGCTTTCACAAATTCTTGCAAATCCTTTAATGCTTGATCCATCAAACCATTTACCTTTTTTAATTGCACCTTCTGTTTCTTCGACTGTTAGTGTAACTGCTTTCATTGCTCCAAAAACATCTGTGAATTGTAATTCAATAAATTTTACTTCGTCGTCTTTTATTCGCTTAAGAATTTCTTTTAATTCTTTTTCTTCGATGGCTTTTTTGCTGATTTTACTTGTTTCTTTAATTTTTTTTGATTTTATTGTTTTTAGTTTGGTTTTCATTTTTCTAATATTTTATTGACATTGATTATTTTGTCATAATCCTCCAATTTTATTGTTTGTTTGATTATTGATAATTTGTTTATGTTTTGTTAAGTTTATTAAACTAATGTGCTTATTTTTAGTGATTATCTTAATGATTAATATATTTTTTCTTTGTTTTGGTTTACATTTGTTCTATTTTGTGCGTAAAATTTATATATTTGTTTTGTTTTGTTGATTAATTGTGTTGCTGAGTTAACAAATATTTGAGTCTTGAATTGAGTGTGGTTGCGGTTTGGTGCGTTAAAAATGGGTTTAGATAAAACTGATGAAAAAATTGTGAATGTTTTGCTTGAAAATAGTAAATTGTCGCTTAGAGATATTGCAAAAAAGGTGGGAGTTTCAGTTGTAACTGTGATGAATCATGTTCGGGAATTAGAACAAACTGGGTTGATTAAAGGGTATACGACTTATTTGGATTATGAAAAATTAGGTTTTGACGTACAAGTATTAGTGTTTATGCGTATTTCTAAAGGTAAGTTATTTGAAGTTGAGAAAAAAATAGCATCGCATAAAAATGTGTTTGCAGTATATGATGTAACGGGAGAATTTGATGCAATAGTTGTTGCTAAGTTCAAATCTCGAAAATCACTAGATTCTTTCTTAAAAAAAATACAAACATATGAATTTGTAGAACGAACTCAAACAACTTTTGTTTTAAACATAATCAAAGAGAAAAATATCTTAGTTTAATTGCACATTAAATGGGTGGATAATTGTATATTAAATGAGGGGGTAATATTATGTTGGATGGGGTGTTATCTTTGTTTAAATGGGTAAAACATAGCTTTTAGGGGGTTTTTAGGGCTGCTTATATTATATTATTTAGAAAGGTTTAAATACATGAACCCATTATTTTGCCTTATTAAACTGAATAATCTAATTTAGATACTATATTAGATACTCTGTGGAGAGATTACGATGGGAAGAATAAAAACAAAATTAGCAAAAAGAAAAACAAATGAGCTCATGAAAAAACATGGTGAGCAGTTTACAGAAGATTTTGATAAAAACAAGGTTGTTGTAGATAGATATACTGATGTTTCATCAAAAAAATTACGAAATGTAATTGCGGGATACGCAACTAGACTTACAAGAAATCAAGACGATCTTTAAATCAATTATCAAAAACATGGATAATCTAGTATTTTACTAGGGGGTGTATTTAAATGACAGGAGATAACTCAATCTTTGTGGGTAACAAACCTTTTATGAACTATGTTACTGGTGTAGTGATGCAGTTTACAACTAAAAATGCAACTGAAGTAACAGTTAAAGCACGAGGAAAATTTATTTCTAGAGCAGTAGATATTGCCGAAGTTGCCTCAAAAAGATTTTTAGAAGAGTCAGTGGAAGTAAAAAATATTCGTATTAATAGTGAAGAATTCGAAAATAAAGAAGGAAAACAAGTACGAGTTTCTACAATCGAAATTGCACTGGGTAAAAAACAAACTAATTAATTTTTTCCCTTATTTTTTTTAATTAAATTTATTTTGAAATATTTAATTTTATTCTGTTAACAATTATTATTCTCATTATTAAAGTATTATTATTGTATTGGATTGTGATATCATTATTTTGTTATTTTAATTATGTTAATCGCCTATTTTAATTATATTGATAACTTATGTTCAAAACATTTTTAAATGGACGCTCATTAATTACAAATACTTGGGCCTGTGGTGTAATGGATAGCACAAGCGGCTTCGGTACAAATATTGTTTAATGATTTTAATTTATTAAGTATATTTGTGGTGTAACCGCTTAATCGGGGTTCGAATATGGAGTTACGTAATAATTATTTGCGGAATTTTGTAGAAAGTCCCTGCAGGCTCATTTCTTATGAGGAGATGTTAATGGCTAACCCGAAATGGAAATATCAAAAACCAAAACCAGTATATGATTATGGGAACAAATTATATTTAGAACATGATGTTCCTGCAAAAATACTCATTTCTCACTGGGAATTTATTGTTGATTCTGGAAATGGACCGTCGTTTAAATGCTTTGTAACCAAAGAAGATGGTGAAGAAGTGGATAAAGTATGGTCTGTGTGGGATCATAAATTGAAATTGAAATTAAAAGATAAAGTTAAAGGCAAAAAAGCTGGATTTGACAAAGTAGAAGTAACAGTTACTAGAAAAGGCGAAGAAATGGAAGAATATTTCGAATTATCATAAATTTTTAATTTTAATTTAATTTTTTTTTGTTTTTTTTAATGTTTAAGTTTATTGTAATTTTTTGTTTGTTTGCGTTATCAAATTTATTTTTATTATCAACAAATTTATATACTAATTTAATTCTAAAATGTTTTATGAAACAAACAATATTTTTTGTAACAATGTTAATTCTTTTATTATTCGTGGTTGGATGTGTTAGTGTTCAAACTGAAGAAACAATAGTTGAAGAAGTATCTTTAGAAACTGGAGAAGTTTTAGATGAAGAGACAACAGTTGTTGATGAAAGTTTAGATGAGACTCAAACAATTAGTGAAGAAGAGCAATTGCTCGACGAAGTAGAGAAACTTGAACAAATGGCAGAAGATTTAGAAGCTCTTTCAGATGATTCAAAAAGTGATGATTTATTGGATGGATCTGACGAAACTGAAGATGTTTTGGATGAAGTAAATAATGAATCTGATTTGAATTTAACTGCTGATTCGGATATTGCAATTGAAAACGTAGCTATGATTCTTATTAAAAATTTTAAAGCATATCCTGCAGAATTAAAAGTTAAAGTTGGAACTACTGTTGTTTGGCAAAACAAAAATGATTACTTTAATCATATTATTGGATGGAAAGGAGTAAAAAGTGAACCATTAGCAAAAGGTGATCAGTGGAGTTATACATTTACTGAACCTGGAAAAATAACTTGGTTCTCCACTGCAAAACCATCTGTTCAAGGAAAAGTAATTATTGAATAATTATAAGAATAAAATTTTTTTAATTTAGTTTTTTTTGTTTATTTTTTTTGTTTTTTTCTAGTTAGAATTGAATAATTTTTAGATTGCTGTGGGAATTTTTTTGTTTAGTTTTTTTTCACTTTTTAATGATGGTATTTTTTGATTTTTTTTTTGATTTTTTTTCTTGAAGTATACCGTAAAGTATATAAATAAGATTTTACTTTATGTATGTAAATCGTATATTAATATTATATTTTTTACTAATCAAAAATTAATTTAATAAAAGCGAGTAAAAGGGTGACCAATTAATGAATAAAAAGAGAGACCTATTATTAGGTGGGATAGTTCTACTTGTTATTATTGCTCTTCTAGCAACCCATTTTTTATTGAGCACGGGTGACACTGCAATTGTTATTGAAGATTCTGCAGGAAAAAAATTAGCTGCACAAACAACTGTAACTGATAATGGAGAAAATGTTGATGTAGCGATAGCTCTACCACCAAAGACTGATAAAATAAGTGGGATGGTCATTTCTAACTTAGAAAAAGGTCAAAAAGTTCATGCACAAATTGATGATCCCAAACAAAAGTTTTTACCCGAACTTACGGAGGGTGCAAAAGTAACTAATATAAGAACAAAAGTTGCGGCAGTAAATCCTTTAGAATTTGAAAGTGCAACTTTAAAATTAGCTAAACTTAATGGTCCGATGAATACAATTGCTAGGTGCGATGATTGGAATTTTAATTCTTTTGAATGTAGTGGTGATTGGGAAGCAACTAACATTCAATATTCTGAATATGATACTCATGTAGAATTTAATGTTGAGCATTTTAGTGCGTATGCAGGAATATATCTTGGCACTAAAGGAGATACATGTGTAGATTTGTCAAATAGTTCAACCTATAATTATACTGCGGGTTATCCAGTAGTTGTTAACAATAGTGGTATGTATTCAATTAATGAGAGTGTTTTATTGTGTCCTGGTACTTATGTTGTCGAAAATAATAATACTGTTTTTATTAATTTGACAGGAAATGATGCTAATTCTGTTTTTGATTGTGATGGTGCATATATTAACGGACAGCGTGATGATTGGGATTATAGTTCACTAAAAACTGGTGATGGGCAACCAACTGGAATTAATGTATTTGAAGGTTACGGCGCGGTACAAAATTGCATGATTTATTATTTTATTACTGGAATAAGTCTAAGTACTGCGAGTAACACAAATTTAACAAATGTTACCTTAGAAGGCTATGGTGCAGGTAATTCAGGAATTAGTTTAAGTTCTGGAAATTTTACTTTAAATAATGTTGATGTTTGGGGTTATACGGATTCGTTATTGGAAATACAAGAATATGCTGGAGCAAATGGTTTAAGTATTTCAAATTCATATTTTAATTGTAATCAATCCTATTCTAATTATGATTGTGTGAATATTAATCTTCCAAGTTATGCGGTTAATATTGAAAATACTGAGTTTATTGTTGATGGTGGTCTTGCATCTATTTTTTCTTTGAACACATCTAATTTTGAATCAGATAATGTAACTTTTGAAGGATTTGGTTCTGAAGTTTCAGGTTATGTCGCATCATACTCTCCCTTAAATGTAAGTGGGAGGATTTGTGATGGTGGTATGGGTTATGTGATGTTTGGAGTTGGTGGTGATGAAAGTGCATTTATTAGTTCAGATGGTGAATCTATTGCGGATTCATTAATTGATGGATCTGAAAATATAAGTGCTTTTTGTCTTGATTTATCAGGATTTGGTGCGGATGATAATGCTACATTTTACTTTGCCTCCGATATTGATTGTTCATTTATTGAAGGTATGGGTATTACTTGTTATGGAGAAGTTCCTGATGTTTTTATTTCAAATGGAGCTGGAAATGATTTTACATTTAATCCTGCTGCTTTTAATTCAACTGTTAATATAACAAACACTGGAACTTACCCTGCTTATGTTAATTCAGCGGGAAGCATAATTTCTGGAGGAATAGAAATTTATGGGGCAAATAATGAATTTTCTAATACTAATTTTTCTAATTCGTATATTGTTGATCAGAGTGGGTTAGGTGCGTATAATATTATTGAATATGGTGAGAAACAACCTAGATGGCCTTGGCTTGTTTGGGAAGAAAATAATTTAACTGGATTTTATAATATATCTCGAGAGGATGATTTTAATTTTGCTGAAAATTTTGTAGAATACACAACTTATAATGGTGCATCTGTTTTAAACAATTCATTTCCTTCACTTGTAGTTGATGAGTTAATGTTTGGTCCATCTAATTTACAAGTATGTGAAAACAATAGTGGAGTTTTAGAAAACTGTGTTTCATGTATTGTTGAAAATGATTGTGAATATTTAGATAGTGAAGTTGTTTATGATGGATTATCATCACTTGGAAATTATTCAATTAATGGGTCGATTGCAAATTTAAATGTGTCCGTAGCATTAATCACTCCAGATACGGATGGAAATTTTTCACAAAATAATTTTAATACATTTAGTATTAATGTTACTTGTTCAGGCAATAATGATTGTGGTATCGTAAACGCATCATTATTTTTTGAAAATGTTACTGACTCAACAGAAGAATTTTCTTTTTATTCTGTTGATCAAACGACTTTTCTTTCAAGATATGGTTCCTCTGGAGAATCAGTATTTTATGAAAGTGATTATAATAAATCATTTAGTTCTATTTCCGAAGGTGGAGATTATGTTTATTTAGCGAGTACGGAAGATGATATTTATCAATATGATCGTAACACAGGTGCATTAACAAATAATTGGGATAATGTTGATATTGAATGGGATATTGGTTGGGCAACTGAAATTGTTGCAGATAATGAAAGTAACTTTTACTATAGTCGAATTGCAAGTGAAGTAATTGCAAAACGTAATTCTTCAGGAGCCTTGCAATGGCTTTATTCTTTTGATCCTTCAGCATCTCAATCAGTAGAAGGGATTGAGTTAGGCGGAAATGGTAAATTATTTTTGTATGGAACTGAAAATTTAACAATTTTAACTGATTTAAATTTAGGCGCTCCAACATTTTATGCAAATTTAACTTATGAGGGAGAAACAATTAAAGCAGTATCTGCTGCACATGATGAGGGATATTTTTTCGTTGTTACAAAAGATGATACAAATGGTAATTTTTCATTTTATCAATATGCAGATGATGATGGGATGGTGTGGGAAGGAAATGAATTAGTCGGAACATTATCTTTTTCACCTGTTGATCAGAATATTAGTTCAGATTCAGATGCATTGCTTGCTGCAGATATGACTGCTTGGGCGTATCCTTTGGCAATATTTAAAAATAAAGATGATTCTAACGCATATAATTTTTTATCTTTTGAATGGAATTTTGCATCTGTATGGGCAAACAATAAAGTTAGACCGGGAAACATAAGTGAAAATTATTCTAATTATGTATTAACAGTTGAAAAAACAGGTAATGATCCAATAACTACAGTGGGTGCAACATCAACTGAAGGAAATGGAAAAATAATAATTCACAATTATAATGCACAGTATGAGCGAGAATATAATTATACTGGAACTATAGTTAGTTTAGTTTCGTTTGATGTTTTAGATCTTGATTCTGGAGTGAGTTATACCAATGGGACAGTTCCAATAAATTCTGGTGATGTATTTTATGCAAATACTTCAGGATTTACGCAAACAAGTTCTTTAGTTGTTGGTGAATCAGAAACTGTTACTTGGTATGTAAATGCTACTGGAACATTGCTCGAATCTTATCTTATGTTTGCACAAGTGCAATTAAATAATGATATTTCACTTATTGAAGAAACAAATGTAGTAAATATTACAATCGCATCAGAGTCAAGTTTTGAAGAAGGTGGAGCGCCTGAAGAACCTGCGGGTGAATATGGCTTTTCAAGTAATTCATCATTTGAATTTGATATAATTTCTGAGGCTAATGAAGAAACTATTATCCCACAAATTCCTGATTTAGATGGTGATACTCCACTAAATTACACAGTAAATTGGGATGATGGGGTTTATACTTTTAGATTTGTAGGTGATTCCGAAAATAATATCTTGCAAGTTTTTGTTAATAATTCCGATAGTTCAAACAAACTTTATTTTATTGATTGGGATAATAATATTAGTACTGGATGTATTTCTGCTGGAGAAGGAACTTGTGATCCTTTACTAAATGGATCTGACGTTCTAGTTGGTTATTGGGATACGTTTAATGGGCCATTCATTGTATGTTGGAACGAAACTTTAGGTGGTTGGTATAATTTTACTGGTGGAGAGGGACATGAACAATGTGTTGCAGGGCTGGAAACATTTTCATTATATTGGAATAATGGTGGTAATGCATTTGAGTTTATGTTAGACTCAGCAGAAAGTTGGAATGATAAACAACTTTACTCATATGATTCAGAATTTAATATTGAATATACATTAGTAACTGCAACATCTGGAGGCTTTTCTTATCCTGTAATTTATTCTGATCCTTATGGTTTTTTGGAATCTTTTACGTATGGAATAAATGAAAGTTTTTTTTATGATGGTTTTGGCCAAGAGTCTTTTGATTATGATTGGGTTGAAGATGGGTATATTCATATGAATGGAACTCATACTAATAGTTCTGGAGATTTTGTAGTATTATATGATTATTATGAAAATATATCTTCAACTGGTTTTTATTCAACTGTTAATGTTAGTTTAATTTTAACAAATGATACTTTATCAACGAATGTAAATATGTTTTCAGGATTAAATTTGTATCATCCATTAGAGGGAGCTCCTTTTCCTTTTTGTGGATTCGTATTTGATGAATCTGGGCAATATTCATTATTGTTGTTTGATGGTATAACTACAAATTCTACTGTGCTGCCTTGTGTTGGTTGTTCAAATTATACTGATACAGTAAATTTAACTTATGCATCTGAAACTGGGTTTGTTTGTAGTGCGGATTCTTACTCTGTAAGTTTACCGTCTAATCCTGCAATTAATGATTCATTTTCAATTGGTATTATGAGTACGTTATTTGGTGTTGGAGGGGTAGGTCCTGCAAATGGAACTTTAGATGCTTACTTTGATGATTTTCTTTATTATTCAGATTCTAATGATGCGGGGATGAATGATTCGACATATTTAGAAACATTTGTTGATGACTTTAGTCCTGTGTTAAATGTTACATTTTATGATATTGATGTTGGGGATACTGTGGAGTCTTTTTTTAGTGCAGATTATTTATTTGGTGTCTGGAATTTAACGCAAGAATCTGAATCTTATGTTGATATTGCTACTTTAGATTATCTTGAAACTGATACTGATTTTGAAGCAGCAGTATATGCTAATTTATTTCCTGAGATTGGTTCTTTTGAAGATGATGCTTATTTGATTAGTGTGTTACAAGCATATAGTGAGGCTGATGATGACTTATTTTTTGCGTGTGAACTTGGTTATAATTTATCTGGATATTATTTTAAAGGAGTATCAAATACTGATGAAACTAACTTGCCAATATCAGGGGTTGCTAGTTCAGGTTTTATTAATTTATCATTTGATTCTGAACTTAATCAATCTACTTGTGTTTATGATGGAAATACAATTACTTTTAATGCAACAGTTGGAACAGATCATGTTTTAGTGCTGGGTTTAGGGCTTGGTAGGGATGATGACTGGAATAATGTTACAGGTACCGGAAATGTATCTTTTGATGATTTAACATTTACTGTAAGTTCTGGTGATGAATTAACTTCATTTTTTGATGATTTTTCAAGTATTTTTGATAATGAATTTTATATGCTTGAAAGCTCGTTGGGATTAAGTATTGCAACATCTCCTGCATTATTTGTAGAAGGAAATGTATTTCAAAATAGTAATCCGAGTTTAGATATAACTGTTAATGATTATTTACCTGTAGAAAATTTTAGTTTATCTGCAGATATTAATCTTGAACCCGTTACTGAAATGTTAGAAGGGGATGCTTATTTAATGTCTGGACTAGTGGTAATAAATAAGTTTGATGAGTCTGTTTATGGCTGTATATTATTTGCAAACAGTACTGGTTATTATTTTGCAGGTATGAATGGTGAATTGGGAGTTGTGGATGTGACGTCAGGTGTTTTAAGCTATGGTTCATTAATATATGATTATGATAGCTCTAATAATATGTCGATTTGTAGTTATGGTGAAGATTTAATAATGTTTGAGTTGCCGCTTGTTTCTGATGTGTTTCAAATTGTACTTCCACTTCATTTAGATAGTGATTTGAATAATTCTAATATGACTGCTCAAGGAAACATAACTATGGATAATTTGAATTATACTTTGACTGCAGATCTTGAAGGTCAAGGAGAAGCAGAACCTGCCAAAACTATTGCAGGATATTTAACTGGATATGCTTATGCTGACGATACTGGTGAAATTATTCCTAATGTTTCTATATCTGTTTTTGGCTATGATAATTGGGGAGATACATTAAATGAAACAATTGGACAAGCGAATGGATCTGGTTATTTTAATGTTTCAGTATATGATTATTCTGAAGTTCAAGTAGTATTTTCTAAATCTGATTCAGAAGGAATTGCAACTTATGTAAGTTCATCATTAGACTTTATCCCTTCAGATTTTTTATTAAATTTTACTGAAGGAGTTGATTTGAAAATGCAATTAAAACCTGCGATAACTTTTAATTTATCGGTTGTTAATGAGTCTGGAGATCCAATTACATTTCAATATAATGTTCGAGAATTAGAATATAATAAATGGGTTTCTGAATCTGGTGCTGCAGTAATTTCTGATGAAGTAATTTTACCTGCAGATAAGAATTATACTTTTGTTATTTATCCAACTCAAGAAAATCCAGTTACGGTAACGTTTGATAATATATCTTCATATGTCGAACCTGATTATATTACTCATCAAATTAATGCAACGAGTGATTATAGGAGAGTTAGTGGGAATATTAATAATTTTGGTCCTGCTTATGAAAATATGTCAATTATAGTTTATGATGCAGAGGGTGGTAAACATATTTACTCTGGAGCAACATTTAATCAAAATATGGCATATTATGAAATGGGTTGGGATGACACCTTTGATGAATTAACTGGAGAATTTAATGTTAGTGTTCCTGCAAATTTGAATTTAGCATTATTTGCAACAGTTCATAATGGTTCTGAATATGTGGGTGGATTTAAAATAATTTCTAAGGGTACAAGTAATTTAACTGATGTTGTTATTCCTATGTTGCCGCTTGGTGGTGCTGAAGGAAATATTCAATTAGTATCGCCTTCGGGATTTGTTAATGTGACTACTAAACTTGTTACGTTTAATTTGACTGATGCGTCTAATGAGAGTATTGAAGGTTCAGTTCAAATTTATGCGGATTTAGCACTTTTGGGAGTTAGTGATGGGATGGAATTTTCAGTTGGGCATGATCAATACACAGGTAATTTAGTGATGCCTTTACTTTCTTCAATTTATAATGTTGAAGTTTTTAGTAATGCGGGTGCTTCTTTATTTGCTAGACTTGATGGTTCAGATTTATTTTCGAATCCAGTTCATTTAGCATTGCCAGATATCGGATCAAAAGATCGTGATGGAAACGTTTTAACTACAACGTTAGATTTGTTTGAATATAATTCAACTTGTTTAAATTATAAAGAATTATCAAATGAGTGTGTTTTAGTTTCGGATATGAGTTTAGATTCTGAACCTCCAGAATTAGGTCAAGCAATGTTTGAAGGGAAAAAAATAACTGCGTTATTTGAAAATCCTTCGTTTAAAGTTACTTATTTAGGTGTTGATTTAGAAACTTCACAACCTCCTGAAACTGAAGGACTTGCGGAAGCTGTAGAAACTGAATTTGGTCCTGAAGCATTAGAACTTGCTTGGCAATTTGGTAGTAGTGGTGCAGTAAATTATGATTGTTTGATGGTGGGAATTCCTTATAATGAATCAGAAATTGATGAGTTTGGGACATTCAATATGAAACTACATACCTTATATGATCATGATTGGAATGAAGTTTGGAATCAAACTGCGGGTGGTACAATTGGCACATTACCTGAGTATTATGAAGATTATGTGACAACAACTGATTGGTGTGGTGAACCTATGGATTATACTCCATTATTTACTTCGATAGGAACTAATTGTTCAACAAAAATTACTAATGATAGTGCACTTTGTTCAGTTGATAAAAAGAATAATGTTGTTTGGTTAAGATTACTTCATTTTTCAGGAATGGATCCTGAGATAGTTGTTACAACTCTTGACGATGATATTGTTACGGGAATGGTTAAAGATGGAGTTGAAGTTGAATTTGAAGATGAATTTAATTTTACTCATATTGCTGCACAAATATTTGCTGATAGTGCGGGTGTAGCTAATCCAACTTCAGTTGATGACTTTTTTGAAGCAGTAGATGATGATGTAAGAAGAACAATTTTTAGATTAAAACCTGATATGGAAGATTATGCAGAGCCATATGTTGGAAATTTAAATTCTATTCTGATATTTAATATAACTCTGGAAGAAGCTGAGGAAGCAGATTATTGTAAACTTATGTATCATAGGGATGGGGCGATTAAATCTGTGTGTTTAACTGATAAATTAAATTTTTCAGATCCTGAGTTTGCAATTTTTGACTTAGAAGAATTAACTGCAAGATTTAAACCTCTTGGCTTTTCAGGATATTCTTATGGTTCGAATGCAAATTTGACAATTAATGACACTGAAGAAGTAGAAACGGTTTTTACTGGAGAACCTGCAACATTTTATGCATATTACGTAAACAAAACTAGCGGGTCATTAATTACTGGTGGAAGTTGTAATGTTACAATAACTGATATGGTTACGGATGCAGTAATGACTGAAAGTGATTCTTATTACTATTATGCTAATGCTAGTGGGTTTAGTAGTGCGGATACTTATGATTGGAATGTAACTTGTGATCATGCAGATTATGATAATTTGTTTACAAATGATACTATAACCATCGTTTCTGCAGGTGGAGCACAAGTTCCTGAGTTTAGTGACTATGCAATTATGTTATTGTTGGCATTAACTGTTGGTGGATTCGTAATCATTCGAAGAAAAGATGAATAAATATTTTTTATTTTTTTTAATTTAAATTTTTTTAAATATTTTTTATTTCTTGTTTTAATTTTATTTTATTGAGACTTGAGCCGTAATTTTTATCTTTTGAATTTAAGTTATTTAGTTTTAATTTCTGAGTGCAGTGTAGATATGATCTGGATTTGATAAAAAGTTTTCTCGACTTATTTCTTCTAAAACATAATAAACTTGTTTATCTTTAATTGTGAATTTATTATCTAATTCGTCAATGAATTCTTCAACCTCTCTTAAATTTTTGAAGATTCCTTCACAAAAATAATCAAATCCATTATTGACTTGAAATAAACTATTAACATTTGTGTGGTTTAAAAGATGTTGTCTAAGTTTTAGTTTAGTCTCTTTTTCGGTTTTTACAAAAATTTTTGTGATACAATTAAATCCAATTTTATTAAAATCAATTAAAGCAACATTCTTTTTTAACGCATGGATTTTTTGAAGTTTAAGTTTGTCGTGGATAGTTGATATTGGGACCTTTGTGGTTTTGCTTATTGTTGTAAGTGGAGTTCTTGCATTATTTCGTAAACAACTAATGATTTCTAAATCTTTTTTATCAATATATTGATTCATTTTTATCCCTCTTTTTTTGCTTTTTTTTAAATTATTTTTTTTATTTTTTTAGTTTGTTTTAAGTTTATTTTAAGGAGGTATAAGATTCTAAAGCTTATATAATTAATTCTTAAAACTTATATAGTAACTTATAATTATATATTTGATTCTTTTTTATATAATTTAGAAACGTTTAAATATTTGGCCTGTTTAGCCTTGTATTAATATGAAACGAAAAGTAATACAACTTGCTGGTAAAACACATGTTCTGAGCTTACCCTGCAAGTGGGTGAGACAATATGGAGTTAAGAAGGGTGATGAATTAAACTTAATAGAACACAAATCCTCACTTATTATTAATTTAGATAAAGCGCCTGATTATGGTCGTATTGAAGTTGACGTTAGTGGGAAAAACCCTATGATAAAACGAATTCTTGGTGCATTGTATAAAAGTGGATATTGTGAAGTAGAAGTTAGATTTTCTACACTTTTAGAACTCAAACAAGTTAAAGAAGTAATTCGAGAAGAATTTATTGGATTTGAAGTAGTAGATCAGGGGAAAAATTATTTAGTTTTTAAAAAAGTGAGTAATTTAGAATCAACAGATTATGAAGTTATGATGCGACGGATGATGAGGATTATTATTCAAACAAGTGAACACATAATTGAAGCGGTGGTGAATAAAGATTATGACTGGCTTACTTCAATTGTTTTAATTGATAAGGATGTAAATAAAATAGCAGATTTTTGTCGAAGAATTCTAAATACTGTTGGAAATAAAAATTATAAAAGAACTGGACCTGGATATTTTATTGTGGAACAATTAGAAAAAATATCTGATATGTATAGGGATATTTCCAGTTATCTTTCTGAACATAAAATTAAAGGGGAGTTGTTATCTTCTCAAGTTATTGGATTGTTTAAGCAAACAAATAAATTTTTTAAAATGTTTTATGAATTATATTTTAATTTTGACCTAGATTCATTTGTATTATTTGGTAAACAAAGATATTTATTGCAAAAACGATTTGAACAAATATTGGGAGAATCTAAATTTGGAAAAAACGATTTAAAAGTTATAATGTATCTTAATTTTGTAGTTGAAAGTACGTTTGATTTAAATGGGCCAATACTTGGAATTAAAATGTAAGAAAAAGTAATAAAAAATTTAAAATAATTTTTTTTAAAATTTTAGTTTTTATGTTTTTGATTTAAGCTAGATAATTTATTTATTCATATTCTGCCTCGAGCTTTTTCACCGTCGATGATTCGCTTGATTGCAAGAATATATGCTGCAGTTCTATAGCTAAATTTATTATTTTTATGTGTATTCACTAGATCATAAATTCTATTAAATGCTTCAATCATTTTTTTCTCAAGTTTTTGATTAACTTCTTCTTCATCCCAATAATATCCTTGATTATTCTGAACCCATTCAAAATAACTAACAGTAACGCCTCCGGCATTTGCTAAAATGTCTGGGAAAACTTCAATATTATTTTTATCAAGAATTTTTTCTGCATTATGTGTTATTGGTCCGTTAGCCAGTTCAATAATTAATTTAGCTTTAATTTTTGATGCATTATTTTCAGTAATTACATTTTCTAGTGCTGCGGGAACTAAAACATCAACTTCTAATTCTAAAAGATCTTCGTTAGACATTTGTTTTGTGTTTGGAAAATCTTTTACACTTTTAGTTTTGTGTTTGTGTTCTGTTACTTCTGATATGTTAAGTCCATTTTCTTGATAAATTGCGCCATGACGATCACTAACTGCCACAATTTTATGGCCCCATTCACTTAAGATTCTTGCCATGTGACTTCCTGCATTACCAAAACCTTGAATTGCAACGGTAACATCACTTAACCCTTTCTTTTTTAGTGCTTCACGTAAAACAAATGCACCACCAAGTGCGGTTGCATAACCCCGTCCTAAACTTCCTCCTGCAATAATTGGTTTTCCCGTAATTACTCCTGGAAGATGTTTTCCTTTAATTTTATTGTATTCGTCATTAATCCAACCCATAATTTGTGGTGTTGTATTTACATCAGGTGCGGGAATATCAATTTTTGGACCTATAAATAAATGAAGTTGTTTTACAAATTCTCTAGAAATTTTTTCAATATCGTCTGTTGTATATTCGTGAGGATCAAAAGTAACTCCTCCTTTTCCTCCTCCAAAAGGTAGTTGCATAACTGAATTTTTTAAAGCCATCCATAAAGCGAGCGCTTTTACTTCATTAATATCAACATCTTGGTGGAAACGTATTCCTCCTTTGGTCGGTCCTAATGCGTCATTATATTGAACTCTGTAGCCATTGATAATTTTTAAACCAAGGCTAGTTTTAACTGGAAAATTAACTGATAAAACTCGTTTAGGTTGGAATAATATGCTTGCTTCTTGAGTTGAAATTTTAAGCTCATCAATTGATTCTATTTGTGTAAGAATATCATTAATTCTATTTATTGTGTCTTGAAATGGGTTAATTTTGCTCATTATAATCTCCTCCTGTTAGATTTTAAATTTATTAATTTTAATCTATATTTTAATTTTTAGTAAGATAATTTGATTGATTAATTATTTTGAAAGAATTCTATATTTATATAGATTTGGTTGAGCTGCGATATACTTCTATTTTTTGGCAGTACTCTTTTTAGTTGAATTTGTTTTGGTTGTGGTATTAATTTCTATTTTTTTTGAATTAACTTTAATTGTTGAGGTTGTTTTTTTGGATGATTTGATTTTAGTTGTTGGATTTGAGATTTGGGGTAATTTAGGTTTTGTTGTTGAGTTTGGTTTGGTGATTATGTTTGATTTAATTGATGATTTTGATTTAAGTACAGTTGGTTTTTGTTTTATTGTCTGTTTTTTATTAGAGCTTTTTGTTGCAAGCTTTTTTTTTGTTATTTTTTTAACTTTTTTATTAACGTCGTGAGGAATTTTTAATTCTAGTTTAGGTATTGCTTTGATTTTTGATTTTTCTATTTCATTAATTGCTGCTTTATGAGAATTAATAATTTCTTTTAATTTATTGATGTGTTCTTCTGGGTGTGAACCTGAACTTGCAAGACGAGAATGCGTTTTTTCAAGATTGGTTAATTCTGCACGAATATCATCAATTTCATCAACTTTTTTTTGAAATTTACTTTCTCTTACTTCAATTTTTTCAAGAATTTTATTTTCTATTTTGTTAATGTCGATTGTATTTTTTTCTAAATCTAAATTGTTTTTTCGTGTTTTTGAGGGTGAGTTAATTTGTTCAACACGATTATTTAATTCTTCAATTTTTTCTTTTAATAAATTAATCATGTTATGTTCTTCACGTTGTTCGGTAATTAATTCTTTTTCATCCTTTAAAACTTTAGATAATTGAGTTTCAAGTTCTTTTATATGTCCATAAAGATCTGATTTAGAACTATCTTTATGCATTGCAACTTCTTTAAGTTCTAAGAGTTTTTTTGAAATTTGACTTTTTAATTGACGTTTTTCAGCAGTTTTTTTGCAAGCTAGTGCTAATGCATTAATGTAGTGTTTAATTCTTTTAGGATTAATTTTTTTTTTAGGTTCTACTTGATCCATTTTAATTAAGTTTTAAAATTTTAATTATAAAAATTTAAGAAATAAAAAATTATTTCATGAGTCCGCCGAATAGTGATTTCTTTTCAGGTGCTCCTTGAGGTGGTGCATTCATTGGTCCTGGGGGCATACCCTGTGGTGCCATGTTTTGAGGAGGTTGCATTTCGGGTGGCATTCCAGGTCCATCTAAAGGTGGAAGGTCTGGTGCTCCTTGAGGTGCAAAATTGCCTGGAGGTCCAAATTGATTGTTGTCAGGCATAGGCGCTCCAAAATCTGGTGCAGGTCCGGGGGGCATTCCTTGAGGTGGGAATTGATTATTATTTTGTGTAGGGTTTCCAAAATCGGGTGCTGGTCCGCCTGATAAAGGGGGAAGACTTGGTTGAGGTGGAGGAATTGGAGCTTTTGGTTTTGCAGAATCATTTGGATGTGAGTTTTTGAATTCTGATAATGTTTTATCCATTTCTTCAAATTTTTCACGAACCATATCTGCAATTGCAACAATACCCTTAGCAATTTTTTGATTTTGTTCAATTAACATATCAAGCTGTTCTTTAATAGGTCCCATTTGTTTTGTTACGAGTTCAGTGTCATGTTCTTCTATTTTCATTTCATCTGCAGCAGTTTTAAAAACTTCCATCATGGTAGTTAAACTAGAATTTAAACCTGAAATAGAATCTTGCAATGACTCGCCTTCTTTAGCACTAGAAAATGGATTTTTCTTAAATTTTTCCAATTCTTTTTTTAATCCAGAAAATTCTTTTTGAGAAACAATAGCATACTCTTCATCTTCTGCCATGATAAACACCTCTTTTTTTAAACGAATATTAAATTAAATGAAAAATTTATTTGTTTTTTATTGATTCTTATTATATCTTTATTAAATATAATTTAATCTATATTTTTAAATACTTATATTTTTATATTTATAAAGCTTTGCTTTTTAAGTGGTTTGTGGACGGAGAGAATGGGTTAGGTGATGTGTGTTTGTGATTGTTGTTTATGTGGTCAAAATTGTTGTTGGTAGGGGGGTTATTTGGTTTTATGTTTGGGATTTTATGGTTTAGTTTATTTTTGGGTTTATGTTTTGAGGTTATGTTTTGGTGTTGGTTTATGTTTTGTTTTTAAAAGTTATATTATGAATAGAACAAATTATTTTAAATGAGTGTGCTAATTTATATTTATCATAAAATGAATTTATATTTATTAAAAATAGAATAATATATTTTTTTAGAGGGTAAAAAAATGGCTGATGATCCAGGTGTAGAAGATAGGTTAGAAAGTAAAGATCCATTTAGAGTTTTAGGAGAACAAATGGTTAGTTTTGGATTTTATCCAAGTGGACTTGAAAATACCATTCAAGAAAAAGGTTTATCTCATGATCAATCAAGAGAATTGCTTGGAGGGTATATGTCTGCCATGGTTGAACAAGGGCAATCTCATGTATTGATGGCAGCATACGAAGCAATGAATAGTGGTTTAAAATTTTTAATACTTGATGAGGATAATTCTTTGAGGAGTGGATTAATTGGGAGACTAGTTCAAGTTAAAGATGATCGAGAATCATTGGTGAGAAAAATAAATTGTGAACAAAATAAAGTTCAAAAATCAATTGATCAAAGATTATTTGCACGAGCTGCAGAAGAAGTTGATCCAGAAAGTTCATTTGGTTTTTATCGTGAATTAGGTGATAAAGATGCAATTAAAGCATTAGGGGATAAACAATTTAGTAAAAATCCTATGTTTACATTGAATTGTTATAAATCTGCAGGTAGAGTGCATGAATTGTTGGGTCTTGCAAAGAAATTGTTGAATCGAGAACATGTTTTAGAATTTATTACGTCTCGCGAATTAAGATTTGTGTTTGAGGCGATTTCTTTGGATACAAATTATGAAATGGATTCAGTTGCAGAAAAAGAAATATTAAATGTGCGAGCAATAGAATTAGCAGTTTATATTGCGCCTTCAATGGTATATCAAAAAGCAAGAGCAAGAGCAACAGTTCATCAAACAAGATTAACTGATGATGAATCAAAATTAGACTTGTTAGCTCGAGCAAGAAAAGCATATGCTGAAAGTGGTGATGATCCAAGTTCTGAATTTAGAGAAAAAAAATCAGGTCAAACAGTTACTAGACTAGTTGATAAAGAAGGATTTAAATTATATGCGTTGCATTTGATGAAACAAGAAGATCGACTTTCAAAATCATATAATTTATTAGTTGCATTTTCTCAATCGGAATATGTTGGACCTGAATATTTGCAATTTGCAAAAGAATTGGTTGGTTCTAATTCTTCTGATGAATTATTTAAAGAACATGGATATGGTAAAAATTATCCTCAAGTTGTTTTAGCAGGTGCAAAACAATTAATAGAAGAAGATCCAAAAAAAGCTGCAGATATGTTTGGAAGATTAGGTGTTACCGATCATGATCGACAATTAAGTTATTTGTTTGAAGAAAGTGATCCTGAACGAGCGTATCGATTACATTTGTCGGGTGATGGTTCAGTTGATTTAGAGTTTTTAACTCAAGTACGTTTAAAAGTTTTTGATTCAAAAGGGGTTGAATCGGATTTGATGTTGAGTGAGAAAGATCCATTAGCAATTGATTTATATGTTGAATCTTTTGGTGCTGATCTTGCAAGTGTTGAAAAATGTTATCGAGTTGCGTTAAAATTTGGGCATGAAAGATTAGCTGAATTTAGAACTGCGTTAATTGAAGCAAATCCTCAAAGAGCATTAAACTATCATTTTGTTTTTGGTGGAAATGTTATTGATTCAGAAGGAATTACTCAAGCTCGAGCATATGTTCTTTCAAAACATCCTGAACTTGCACAAGTTGGGGATGATAACCTTGTTTGGAGTATGCTTGGACGACAACATTAAACTGAATTTATTTTTTAAATTTTTTTAATTATTATTTTTAATTTTTTTTACTTTTGTTGGTTATTTTTATTCTAATTTATTAAATTAATAAAAAAAAGAAATAAGAAAATAGATAATAAAAATTTTTTAAATAGTTACATTAAAAGTTAGTTTTTGATAAAATTTATTTTAACTTACATGTCAGGCATTCCACCCATTCCTGGAGGCATCATTGGAGGACCTCCTGGACCAGGACCACTTGCGCTGCCTGCAATCACATCATCAATTCTAAGAATCATTATTGCAACTTCGCTAGCACTACTAACTGCTTGACTTTTAATTTTTAAAGGTTCAATTATTCCTTCAGCTTTAGCATCAATTACTTTTCCTGAGAAAACATCAATGCCTGCCCATTTTTTGCCGCTATCATGTGCTGATTTAAGATTAGTTAACACATCAATCGGATCAAGACCTGCATTTTCTGCAAGAGTTCTTGGAATAATCTCAAGAGCAGTTGCAAATGCACCTACTGCTAATTGTTCGCGACCACTAAGACTTTCAGCAAATTTTCGTAATTCTTTTGCAACTTCAACTTCTGATGATGCTGCGCCTGCAACAATTTTTCCAACTCTTAATGCTGCTGCAACGTCTCCTATCGCATCTTCAACTGCGCGTTTAACTTCTGCAATTACATGTTCAGTTCCGCCTTTAATTAAAATAGTAACTGATTTTGCTTTTTTACATTCTTTAATGAATGTCATTTCTTCATTGCCTACTTTTTTCTCTTCAACAATTCCTGCGTTACCAAGATCTGATTCTTTTAATTCAGATAGTTTGCTGACAATTTTAGCACCAGTTGCACGACTTAATTTTTCCATATCACTTTTTTTAACTCGTCTTACTGTATAAATTCCTTTTTTTGCTAAAAAATGTTGAGCTAAATCATCAACTCCTTTTTGACATAAAAGTACATTTGCACCACTATTTGCAACATTATCTACCATGTCTCTTAGCATTTTTTCTTCCATATCCAAAAAAGCTTGTAATTGATTTGGATCTGTAATTTGAATTTTAGCGTCGATTTCAGTATTTTTTATTTCAAGAGAAGAATCAACTAATGCAATTTTTGCATTTTCTACACTGCAAGGCATTTCAGGATGAACTTTTTCTTTATCAAGAACAATTCCTTGAATTAGTTCTGTATCATCAACTGCTCCGCCTACTTTCTTTTCAAGTTTTATATTGTTAGCATCAATAACTATTTCGTTATTATTTTCTTCAGTAATATTGTCAACTGCGTGAACAATTAAATCTGCAAGTTTTTCTTTAGAACTTTCAGCACCTTTACCAACCATTGCAGTCATCGCAATTTGTTTTAGTGTTTGAGTATCAGATCTGGAAATTGGTTCTGCAATTGTCTCAAGAATTTGATTTGCTTTTTCTGCAGCCATTCTATATCCTTTAGCAATAACTGTTGGATGAATATCTTGTTCGAGTAAATCTTCTGCACGTTTTAAAAGTTCGCCTGCAAGAACAACTACTGTGGTCGTTCCATCACCAACTTCTGCTTCTTGAGTTTTTGCAACTTCAACAAGCATTTTTGCTGCGGGATGTTCAATTTGCATTTCTTCTAGAATTGTAACTCCATCATTAGTGATAATTACATCTCCAAGACTATCAACAATCATCTTATCCATTCCTTTTGGACCTAGAGTGGTTCTAACTGTTTCGCCAACTAATTTAGCTGCCATGATATTTGTTCTTTGAGCGTTTCTTCCTGTACTCCTTTGAGTTCCCTCTGGAAGAATAAAAATTGGTTGTATTTCTTTTCCTGACATTTTATTTTTACCCCCTAAAAATGGTTTGAATTGTGATTTTACACTCTTTAAGTGTATGATTTAGCGTTTTTAAGCTGGTTTTAAGCTATTTTTGGTCATATTTAAAGGTTTCGCTAATAGAAGAAAAAGGTTTAGTCTTTTATGATTATTATTTATTGTTATACATTATTATTCGTGGTTGTGCAATATTATTTATTGTTCTGCATTATTATTTATTTTTGTTTTTTTATTGTCTTTTATTTTAATTTTTTACTATTTCAATTTCGCTAAGTTGTTGTCGTAGGAGTAATACATTTTTTGCCTCATCTGATTGGCCTAGTTGAGAATACATTTGAATTAAACTTTCACAACTATCCCTTGCTTGCATTAAATGATATTCTTGTTCAAATCTAAGTGCAAATTTTTCATGTGAATATTTTGCTCTTAATTTATCTCTTGATCTATACGCAAATAATTCTAAATTTCTTTGAATTGAGGAAGCATAATATCCCATTAAAAAAAACTCATCCATATTTTGGCCTTCTTTTGATCTAGTTTTCACATAAATGTCTAAAAGAGTTCTTTTATCTTTTTCACTCACATAATTTGATCCAAATTCTAATAAACTAACTAAATCAAGTTGACAAGGTAATTTTTTATTTCCTTCAAAATCAATTGCCATAACATTTCCAAAAAATCCTAGTAAAATATTTTTTGGGTTGTGATCTTTATAATAATCTCTTGGAAGAGTAACTAAAAAATTATTAACTGCAAAATATGCGTGTGTTATTTTATTTTTAGTTTCGGAAGATATATTAAAATCTGGATCGTTGTCAAATGAGTTTAAAAATAAATTATGTATTCTCTCTGTAAAATAATATAAGTTTTTTTGAACAATATCATCTAAAGAAAAAGTTTCATCTTGCTCAGCATTAAATCCTTTATTGTGGATTTGAGCGAGTAACTTTACGCTTTCTTCAAGATGTCCATAAATATGTTCTCTATTAGAAAGATCAAAAACTGGTTTTGAACTATTTTCATTAATCGCGCGAACTAAACTTTTTTGAGATCTTTTTGCTAATAAATCATATAAACTTTCATTACCTGCAATTTTTAAAACAAGTGTTAATCTATCATTAAATCTGCGCACATCTAAACAATCAGCGACTTGAGGTGGCAAATATTCTCTAAAAATTTTTGTTTTATTATTTTCTTCTAGAAGTTGTGCTTCAAGATCTTGAATTTCTTTTTTTGAATTTGGATTTTTCGGATCTGCATGAGTTTTGAATAATAAAGTTTTTCTCACATAATCATTATCTCCAATTCTTAACACTAAATTTCGTCCACCAACACTATCGCTTGAATTTAATTTTTCAGTTTCTATTTGATCAATTGCAATTTTCCATTGAGTGTCTGCAAGTTTTTGTTTTTTCATTAATTCAAGAGATTGAGCATAAAATATTCTTAAATTATAGTCAGTAGGTCGTTTTGCAATAATTTCTTGCCAAACTTTTATTGCGCCCGAATAATCTTCTTTTAATTGAAGTTGTAATAATTTAGTTGCAATATCTAAAAAAGTATGGCGTCTTAATTTTCTTCTAGCAAACCACATTTTAGTTGCTAACATATCAAAAGAAGTAACTTCTGATTTTTTTTCAGTTGCTATTTTTGTTGCAAAATAAACTTGTTCTAAAACTCCATAACTATCTTGATATTTGTGATGCACTTCTGCGAGTCTTAATCTGTATGAAATTCTTTTGGGATCTAATTCTATTAATTTTTCTAAATCTGTTTGTTTTGCTTGATATCTAAACAATAATGCATTTGTCCAACTTTTTGTGACAAGAGCTAAATTAATTATTCCTTTTGTTTGATTTAAAACATAAAGACTGAGGAATGAAGGAATGCTAATTTGAAATGGTATTAGTCCTAATTGCGTTTGAGTTGTAGCAGTATCAAAACCTAAATCTGATAAATCAATTAGGGGATTTAAATAAATTCCAAAATAATTTGCAGCAAATATTCCTGAAATTGCCACCGCATGAATTGCTCCGGTGGTTAATACTGGTCGGGAATACATTTGTTTTCCAACTCTAATGATGTTTCTTTTTGAATTATTATTTTTGCTTGTTTTTTCTAATTCGTAATCTAATTCGTAATTTGTTTTTGCACCTAATTTTAGTGCTAATTCTTGATTTAATTTAGAATCTAATTGGTTAGTATCTCTTTTTGATTTTTCAAGTACGATGGAATCAAGATCTCTTTGAGCTGCTTTTTCTTCTTTAATTCTGACCCATTCACCAAGAAAGTTTGGATCTTCTCGTAATCTTTTATCTTCGGGAGAACCTGCGAAGTCCCAATCAAAATCAAGAACGTCAGAATGATCTAAATACCCTTGAGGGAAAATTGTTATTTCCTCAGAGGGAGGGGGTAATTGCTCTTCAATCATAATTTGTTCTAATTCAGAATTTTTTGGTCTGGTTGCTTCATGTTCTAAATATTTTGTTCTTAGTTCTTCATAATCTGGTCTGTCATGTAAGTTGAAATGATCTGCTGCTGCATTAAAAAAAGTTTCTGGATCAACAATTCCTCGTTTACCCATTCCAATTTCTAAGAATTCGCTTGTTTTTTCATCATCCGCTGGTTTGTTTGATTTTTTATTATCAGCCATGAATTTCTTGAATTAGGTTGTTTTTAAATTTTAAATAATGTTATATTCACTAAATAAATACGAATTTATTAAATAACTGTAAATAATTGTAACTTGTTGGTTTTATTTTAATTTTGGCATAACTTAAAAGAAATTCTTAAATATATTCTAAAGATCACAGTTTATATGATTGAATCATTATTTGGTAGAAAAAAGAAAAAACAGGGTTTGAAAGTTAAATCAAGATCAGTTGTTAAGCCTATTAAGGAAAAAGTAAATTCGGATGTTTCCGCAAGAAGATTTAATGAAATGATAGATTATTATTCTCATGAGCTTAAAGTTAGACTTGATGAACTTAATTCGTTACGTGAACAAAATGAGATTATTCTTAAAACTGCGCTTAAACAAAGTTCAAAAAATGATCATAGAGAATTACAACTTCAAAAATATCAAGAAGAAAATCGTATTCTACTCGAGAAAATAAAAGATTTAGAGAAGTTACAATAAAATTAAATTGAACGATTTTTTTGTGTTTAAACTTTTTTAATTAGAATTAATTTTTAAAAAAAGATAAGAAAAAAAATAAAAAATTAGGTTAAAAATTTTATAAATCTTTTGCCATAACTGTTTTTCTTTGATTTCCTTCAGCTCTTTCGCAAGCAGCTTTAAGTAAACAATGTGCGTAACAATTTAATGTTTCAGCAAGATCTCCTGCAACATTAGCGCCTTTTGCAGCTTCTTTAATTTTTGCTTTAACAATTAAGTTCTCTCCGTGTTTGCTTGCACAAGCAAATCCAAAAGGAACGTCTTTTGCCATAACAGTTTTTCTTTGATTAGCTTCAGCACGACTTACTGCGTCAGAAATTGCAGCTTCTACTTTTTTACTAAGAGCTTCAGCTAAATCTCCAGCAACATTACATCCTGGACATGCGTCTTTAATTTTTGCTTTTACTACTAAAATATCTGCCATATATATCACCTCGAAATTAATATCTTATATTTTTATATTTATTCTAAGTATTTGTTTAAGACCCCCTTAAACCACTTAAAACACCATATGGTTGTTTTTAACAGAATTTGAAGTGGTATATAAAGGTTTTGCTTAGATTAGTATGATTTTGATGTTTCAGGGCTTGTGAGTGGTGAATCAGAAAAGTGAGTGGTTGTTTTTAATTGATTAATTTTAATGTTTAATTAAGAATATCTAAATTTAAATTATAAACTATAATTATAAAATTTGTAAATAAATAAATAACCAATTACCCCAAAAATATGTTGAAATAAATGCTAATAAAAAACTTGGAATGAATGGAATTCCTTCTTTTATTGTAATTAAATTTATTTTCTTTTTTTTCTTTAATGCAATTAACGTATCTATTTGGTGTTGTTCAATTCCTAAATCTTTAGGTCCGCAAATTATTTTTTTATTAACAATTACATCATCAACAATCCAATCTCCTTCTGTTAGTTTTTCCGGACTAACTTCTTTTATCATTGCGCTTAATTCTACTGCTTTAAGATATGCTATTGCAAAGTAAGATGTGATAATTAGAATGGAAATTCCAATGAGTCCGATTAAGTATTCTTTTGGTACTAAAAATGCAGTTATTCCGACGAGAAGTGCTACTCCTCCAAAAATTATTTGTTCTATTTTTTGATCTTTTATTATTTGAATAAATGCTTCTTTAAATCTGTCTTTATGTTTGTAAACTAAGTAAAGAGAATAACCAAATCCATAAATTGCTCCGAAAATAACTAAGTTGATGAAAAAACCAATTAAGAATGTTGTGGTTGTTAATTTGATTCCAATAACTGCGCCCATTGCAATTAATATTTTGCTATCTCCTCCACCCCATTGGCCTGTATAAAACATGATGAGTGCGAATGCAAGTAATACTGTGAATCCAATTAGTCCTTCATAAATAAACCAAGGATTGGAAGTTATAAGTGAAAAAATAATTCTTAAACCTAATCCTGCAAAGACAAGGCCATAGCTTATCCAATCTGCAACTTCGCGAATTTTGAAATCAGAATAACTTCCAACTATTAAAGCTAGAAATATTAAAGAATATGCAAACACTTCAAATATCATAAATTCATGATAAACTTTAAATATTTAATAACTTATGTTATTATTGTGAAATAGTATATTATATAAATTGAGATTGTTATGTTTTTTTTTTAGAGTTTTTTTTTAGAGGAGTATCATGTTTAAACCAAGATTAAAACCAGAAAAAATGCCAAAACACGTAGCATTAACTGCTAGTGGACATTTAGGGTGGGCTTCCAAAAATGAAGTTGATATACAAACTACATTCAAATATGTGTTTGCCAAATTAAATGAAATAATTGAACTTCAACTAAAATATGAAATTCCACTCACCACCGTTTATTTATTAACAAGTAAAGTATCAGATTCAGAATATTTTACTGAAATAATTGATTCTTTGGTTGAACAGTTTAATGTTTTGGCCCATAATGAATTGGTTCATGATAATAAAATTAAAATTTCAATACTGGGTAAATGGTATAACCTTCCAAATCGAGTTGTTGATCCTATAAAAAAAATTATTGATGAAACAAAAGATTATGATCATTTTTTTCTAAATTTGTGCATAAATTATGATGGGAAAGAAGAAATTGTTGATAGTTGTAAAATGATTTCTAGAAAAATTCTTGCAGATAAAATTGATATTGATGCAATAAATGAAGAAGCAATAAAAGATAATCTATATTCTTCATATTTTCTTCCGCCTGATTTGATAATTAAAACTGGCAGGAGTAAACAATTAGGTACATTTCTTCTGTGGGATAGTCCTAATGCAATTATAGATTTTACTGATATTTTTTGGATAGATTTTACTGAAAAAGATTTTGTTGAATCTATAAAATATTATCAAAATAATTCTAGATAATTAAGTTGGTTTCTGAATTTATTTTTAGATAAATTAAAATACTAATGCGAAATGATGTGTATTCTATTCGTTTGATGCGCGCGAATATTTTTAATGTTTATGTGTTAAAAATTTTAAAAAAAAGAGGTTGAGGCAATTTTTTATGAATAAAACAGAAATGATGCTTTTTAGTTTTGTAGTTATAGCAATATTTACGCTAGGCGGATTATTTTTTTATGAATATAGATCAGTTTCTTTGCAATTAGTTAGCACATATGGTTTAATTGCTATGTTTTTTTTAGTAGTAATAATTGATGGTTTTTTACAACCCATACCTCCTGACGTATTTGTTTTTGGAGTTGCAATAAGTGGCGCAAATTTCTTTGCAGTTGTTTTTGTTGCAGCTTTTGCTAGTTGTGTTGGTGGATTTATTGGTTATCAAATAGGAAAACAAATTGGAAAAAGAAAATTTAAAAAATGGTTTGGTAAAGAACATTTGGCAAATGGGAAAGTATTATTTGATAAGTATGGTGCTTGGGCACTTATTATTGGTGCAATAACTCCAATACCTTATAGTCCATTATGTTGGGTTTTAGGAATTTATAGAATGAATTTGAAATTATTTGTGTTTACTAGTTTTTTGGGTAGATTTACTCGATTTTTAATTGTTGGATTAATTGGAATTGCAATATAATAATTTAAAAAAAATAAAAAATTTTAAAAGTTTTTGTTGAAGTTTTAGTTTGTTTTATTCTTCTACGGGAATGTTAACATCATCAGTTGTTAAGGTATTAATTGCAACTTCTGTATATGTGTGTTCTTCTAACACTTCTTCGCCTACTTCAAGAGGTTTAATTTTTTGATACTTCATAACAATTCCTGAAAAACTATCCAACCAAAATTTTTTATTATCATCAGTTTGAATTAATTTTAGTGTTCTTCCTTCAAGCATTTCTTCGCTAATAATTTCAGCGTACTTAATTGATTTTATTAAATCTAATGGAGTAACAATATTTTCTTCTTTAAAATTAAGATCAAATGTTTTTCCTCTTCGTTCATCTAAACAATCACTATCAGTTTCTGCTAGATAACAATAACCGGTTGTAGTTTGTTTTGATCTGTCAATAAAAACTGCGTCAACACGCTCTGCGGGAGTATAAGATGAAGATGCTCTTTTTGTTTTAATTAAATCTCCTTTAACCCAAATTTCTTTACCTTGAGAAGTTCCGCTGTCTAAATAATAATAATATGATTCAATTTTTTCATGTTTTTCTAATAATTCTACTGCTTTTGCAGTCATAGTTTTTTCTTTAATTTCTTCTTTTTGTTCTGGCTGAGGTAGAATTTGAGGTTTATTTTCTAATTTTATGATTGGATCATCATTTTTTGGAGTTGTTGTTGGGTCTGTTTGTTGAGTGTTTGTTGGGTCTGTTTGTTGAGTGTTTGTTGGTTTTGTTTGTTGAGTGTTTGTTGGGTTTGTTTGTTGAGTATTTGTTGATTCTGTTAGATTGTTAGTTTGACATTTCTCTGGGCTGGTTGAAGTTGTTCCATCATCGCAAACATATCTGGTTGCACAGCCAAACATTAATCCCATTATGCAAACCATTGTTAATAATATAATGATTGATTTTAATTTGTTTAGTTTCATATAAATCCCCCTTATTATGTTGATTTGTGTATTGTTGATTATTTATTATTATGTTAGTATAATTAGCACATATTGTGTTGTTATATTTAGTATATATTGTGTTGTTATAGTTATCATATATTGTGTTGTTGATATTGTATTGTTGATGTGTGGTGATTGTATGATTTTATTAAATATATAAAAATTACTGAAGTTTTGAGTTTTAATTTGTGTGTTAGAATTTAATTATTGGTTAAAATACCTCTAGTTGGGCATAATTAACCATAATATTTATAAATAGTCACTTTTTCTTATGAAATTACCTATGATTTATGACGGCGATCAAGCCTGAATGAGGGTTAATATTCTATTAATCCAACGATCTAAGCACGTAATAATATAGTTAAATTGCGTAAAATACTAATTTGGGGTGTATACAAATGGTAGGTCAAGAAGTTAGTAAAGAAATTATGGAAAAAGTTTATGAAATAGTTGAAATTGCAAAAAAAACCGGTAAAGTAAAAAAAGGTTCAAATGAAGTAACCAAAATTCTCGAAAAAGGAAAAGCAAAACTAGTAGCAATAGCTAGTGATGTAAGTCCAGCTGAGATTGTAATGCATCTTCCTGTTCTTTCAAAAGAAAAAGAAGTGCCTTGTATTCAAGTAGGAACTAGAGAAGAATTAGGTGCTGCGTCAGGACTTGCAATACCGACCAGTGCGGTAGTAGTAGTTAATGAAGGAGATGCAGAAAAGTCATTGAAACAATTACTTGCAGAACTTGCAAAATAAATTGGTGTTAAAATATGGCTAAAATCGATACAAAATCAAGAAAAGATTCAAAGGGAAGAGATGCAGGTAAGGGCGGAATTAACTTTACGTTTGCAGTTCCTGCTAGAGTTGAAGAAATTATCGGCAGAACAGGAACTCGAGGGGAAGCAATTCAAGTACGATGTAAAGTACTTTCTGGAAGAGATCAAAACAAAATTCTTAGAAGAAATGTTAAAGGTCCTGTACAGTTAAATGATGTCTTAATGCTGCGAGAAACTGAGATTGAGGCAAGACCTCTTCAAAGTAGACGTAAGTAGGTGAGTTTAAAAATGGTTATTTGTTCATTTTGCGGAAAAGAAGTTGCTCAAGGTTGCGGTAAATTATATATCAAAACTGACGGTAGAGTCTTAAATTTCTGTAGTAGAAAATGTGAAAAAAATATGTTGTTATTGAAAAGAAAACCAAGAAACATTAGATGGACTGAAGATAGTATTAAAGAGAGAAAACTTGCAAAAGCGAAGAAAGAAGGAACTGCAGTAGCGAAAAAAAGCAAACCTGTTGCTAAATCAAGCGCTAAAACAGTACCTAAAACAGAAACTAAGCCAGTAACAGAAACTAAATCAGTATCTAAAACAGAAACTAAAACAACTGCAGCTAAGGAATAAGAATATAATTTTAGATTTAATTTGTTAAATATTTAATTTGTTAAATATTTAATTTGTTAAATCTTTGATTAATAATTATTTGTTTGTTGTTGATATTTTTTTTATTTTTTTATGAATTTAAATTTTTTTTATTTATTTAATGATTATTAATGATTGTTAATCTCAAATAAATTTGTTGAATAAAATAAATTTTAACTAAATTTGTTGGAAAATTGTGTTGAATTTAACAAAATTTATTGAATTTAATAATAAAAAGGTGATTTTTATGATAGAAAGAACATTTATTGCTCTAAAACCTGACACTGTTCAGAGAGGACTCATCGGTGAGATTATATCTCGATTCGAAAAAACTGGCCTTAAAGTTGTCGGTATGAAAATGGTTTGGGTTACAAAAGAGCTTTCGAAAAAACATTACAAAGCTCATGTAGAAAAACCATTCTATCCTGGTTTAGAAGCAATGATTACTGAAGGTCCAGTTATTGCAATGGTTCTTGAAGGAGTTCATTCAATTGAACTTGTAAGAAAACTTGTTGGAAGTACTGAACCTAAAAGTGCAGCACCTGGAACTATCCGAGGGGATTATTCTCATATTAGTTATTCTCAAGCAGATAGTAAAGGAATTGCAATGAAAAATATCGTGCATGCTTCAGGAAACAATGAAGAGGCAGAATATGAAATTAATTTGTGGTTTTCCGCAGAAGAATTACATACATATGAAACAGTAAATGAAAAACATGTGTTTTAAGAAATTTAATTGTTTAATTAAATTATTTTTTTAAAAATAATGCTGATCGAAAATAACTGCTGATCAAATAATATGATTATGCTCAAATAAAATAATTATGATTGAAGCAGAATCAAATTATAATAAAATCAAACAAATTAACAAATCAATATGAATTTAAAAGGTGATATTTAATGGCTAAAATGAGTGAACGTGTTTTAGACGCGATGAAGTTTCCTAAATTAATTAGAAACATTGCAATTTGTGCTCACATCGATCATGGAAAAACAACTTTCTCAGATAATTTACTTGCAGGTGCAGGTATGATGAGTGAAGATCTTGCAGGAAAAGCAAGAGTTACTGACTTTCATGACGACGAACAAGAACGAGGAATCACAATTGATTCAGCATCAGTATCTATGGTTCACAAGATGGGCGATGATAATTATTTAATTAATTTAATTGACACTCCTGGACACGTAGATTTTGGTGGTGACGTTACTCGAGCTATGAGGGCAGTTGATGGTGCGATTGTACTTGCTTGTGCAGTAGAGGGTGTAATGCCACAAACTGAAACAGTTCTTAGACAAGCACTAAAAGAAAGAGTTAAACCAATTTTATTTATTAATAAAGTAGATCGATTAATCAAAGAAGTAAAATTAACTCCTGAAGCTATGCAAGATAGATTCATAAAAATAATTAATCAAGTAAATGGACTTATTAAAAAAATTGCTGAGCAAGAATACGGTGAGAAATGGCAAAACAATGTTTTAGATGGAAGTGTTTGTTTTGGAAGTGCATTTCATAATTGGGGATTATCTATTCCTTACATGAAGAAACATGAAGTAAGTTTTAAAGACATTATTGATGCTTATGAGAATGATACCTGGAAAGATTTGAAAAAAGTAGCTCCAATTCACCAAGTAATTCTTGATGCAGTAGTTGAACATTTACCAAATCCAATTGTTGCGCAAAATTATAGAATCCCAAAAATTTGGCACGGAGATTTAGAATCTGAAGATGGAAAATCATTGATGGTTTGTAATCCTGATGGGCCTGCATTTTTTGTAGTTACAAAAATTGTAGTAGATCCACAAGCAGGAGAAATTTCTACTGGAAGACTATTTTCGGGAACGCTAAATCGTGGCGATACAATGTATATGAGTAAAGCTCAACAAAATATGAGATTACAACAAGTATTTGTTATGAATGGCGCAAAAAGAGAGATTGTAGATCACGTACCTGCAGGAAACATTGTTGCAGTTGGTGGTTTGAAAAGTCGTCCTGGAGAAACAGTATCTTCAGTGGAATGCGAACCATTTGAACAGATCTCACACATATTTGATCCGGTTGTTACAAAATCAGTAGAAGCAAAAAAACCTGCTGATTTACCAAAACTAATCGAAGTTTTACACATTGTAGGAAAAGAAGATCCAAGTATTCACATTGAAATTAATGAAGAAACTGGAGAGCATTTAATGAGTGGAATGGGAGAATTACATTTAGAAGTAATCGAAAATAGAATTAGAAAAGATAAAGGAATTGATATTCAAACTTCTCCACCAATTGTTGTATATAGAGAATGTATTTTGAAACCAAGCACAGAAGAAGCTGAAGGAAAATCTCCTAACAAACACAACAAATTATATTTTAGAGTTGAACCACTAGAGCCTGCTATTGTTGAAGCAATTCAAAAAGGTGAAATTAGATCTGGTAGGGTTAGAGCTAAAAAAGATGAAGAAATTGGAAAAAAATTCGTGGAACTTGGTTATGACACAAAAATTTCTAAAGGTGTAAGAGATATATTTGATGGGAATGTTTTTATTGATGCAACAAGGGGAATAGTTCACATTGGAGAAATTATGGAACTTGTACTTGATATGTTTGAATCAGTAATGAAAACAGGACCTGTTGCAAATGAACCTTGCTTAAAAGTAAAGATAAGATTAATGGACTGTAAATTACATGAAGATGCAATTCACAGAGGTCCAGCACAGCTTTATCCTGCAGTAAGAGAGGGTATTAGAGCAGCTATGGCGCTTGCAAGTCCAGTATTATTTGAACCAGTACAAACATTACAATTTGAAGCACCTACTGAATACATGGGTGAGATTAGTAAATTAATCAGCAACAAACGAGGACAATTATTAGATATGACTCAAGAAGGAGATTCAGTAACTGTTCTTGGAAAATTACCTGTAGCTGACATGTTTGGGCTAAGTAATGATTTAAGAAGTGCAACTGGTGGTCGAGGAAACTACTCTTTAGTTGAGCAAGCATTCGAAAGATTACCTGGAGAACTTCAAGATAAAGTTGCAAAACAGATTCGACAAAGAAAAGGACTTAAAGATTAATTTTGAATAATTTTTTTTTTTTTTTTGAATTCGTTAATTATTTTTTAATATTTTTTAAATTTTAATATTTTTTTATTATTTTTTTATTATTTCCTTGTTTAACTGATTTTTTAAGGAGCATATCAAAAATCAAAATCAGACAAGTAAGGGTGTTAAAAAGGGTTTTTTAGTATTTTTTTCATATTAAAAGACGAAAACCTTTTAAATACACTCATTATCCTTTTAAATCTGGGGTTGGGGCGGAATGACTGTTTAAACCCACTTAAAAGGCCACATGTTGGTCTAATTCACAAAAAAGGATAAGATTATCGTAATGCATAAAAACGGAGGGATATTTTATGGCAAAAGATAAAACCCACATGAATGTTGTCTTTATTGGACACGTAGATCACGGTAAGAGTACAACTGTTGGTAGACTAATGTTCGATTCAGGAACAATTGATGAACAAGCAATGAGAAAATTAAAAGAGAAAGCAGCAGAACTTGGAAAATCTGGTTTCGAATTCGCTTTCGTAATGGATGGTTTAAAAGAAGAAAGAGAGCGAGGAGTAACAATTGACCTAGCTCACAAAAGATTTGAAACTGATAAATACGAATACACGATTATCGATGCTCCAGGGCACAAGGATTTTATTAAAAATATGATTACTGGAACATCTCAAGCAGATGCAGCAGTAGTAGTAGTTGCTGCTAATGATGGAGTAATGGCTCAAACAAAAGAGCATATCTTTTTATCCAAAACATTAGGTGTTGGTCAAGTTATGATTGCAGTTAATAAGATGGATATTAAAGGAGTAGAGTATAGTGAAGCAAGATTTAATGAAGTAAAAGAACAAGTATCAAAATTACTTCAAATGGTTGGGTACAAACCTGATACAGTAAAATTCTTGCCTATTGCTTCTTTAGTTGGAGACAATATTATTAAGAAAAGTGAAAATATGCCTTGGTATACAGGACCTACACTTCTAGAAGCATTAGATCAACTAGAAAAACCTGATAAACCTACACAATTACCATTAAGACTGCCTTTACAAGATGTTTATAACATTACAGGTATTGGAGTAGTTCCAGTGGGAAAAGTAGAAACAGGAATTATGAAAGTTGGTGATAAAATTATTGCTGTACCTGGACGAGAAGGTAAAGGAGTTCTTGGTGAAGTAAAAAGTATTGAGATGCATCACGATCAGATGCAACAAGCTGAACCAGGAGACAATATTGGATTCTCAGTAAGAGGACTTGGTAAAAAAGACGCAACAAGAGGAGATGTATTAGGTCATGTATCTAGTCCACCAACAGTAGCATCTGAGTTTACTGCACAAATCGTTGTATTGAACCATCCAAGTGTAATGACTGTAGGATATACACCAGTATTCCACATTCACACAGCACAAGTTGCTTGTAGAATCGTTGCAATTGAGAAAAAACTAAATCCAACAACTGGAGAAGTTTTAGAAGAAAATCCTGACTTTATTAGAAATGGAGATGCAGCGATTATCAAGATCAAACCTGTACAGGCACTATGTATTGAGCGACAAAAAGACATTCCTCAGATGAGTAGGTTTGCTATTCGTGACTCAGGACAAACAGTTGCAGCAGGAATGTGTATTGATCTTGTTGAAAAGAAAATGCAACAATAAATTTTTTAAAATTTTTTATTTTTTTTCATATTTTTTTTGGAAGGGGTGCAAGTTTTAACCGATTTGTATGCCTAAAACCAAAAAGCATAAAAGGAAGCACAAAAATCTGAAGAACTAATAACATAAAAAGGTACAAAATGCAAAAAGCACGTATAAAATTAACATCAAGTAACATTGATCGAATCAATGAAGTATCTAAAAGCATAAAAGATATTTCAGATAAAACAGGAGTTCAAATACGTGGTCCGATACCGCTTCCTACAAAGAAACTTAAGATTACAACAAGAAAAACACCTTGTGGTGAAGGAAAGGCTTCATGGGAACGTTATGAGATGAGAATTCATAAAAGACTGATTGATCTTGGTCTGGATGAACGTGCGTTAAGACTTGTTATGAGAGTTCCAATTCCTGATGGATTAAAAATTGAAATTGAAATGCTCGATTAAAATTTAAAATTATTTATTACTTCTATATTTCTTTAATAAAATATTCATTTGATTGTTAAATTAAATTTTGGTATGTTTTTTAATAGAATTTTATTGTTATTTCAGATTGAATTAGGTTTAAATTTGGGTTTATTTATTTTGGTTAGTTAAATTTGTGTGAATTAGTTTTTTTTATGCTCTATTTCTTCATTACTTGGACTACATTAAACGTTCAGGTTTAACAGGCCCACATAATTGTCTTTGATAATTTTGTCTTCTTAATGGTCTATATTGGCTGCTAAATAAATTATTATGTTGAAATTAGTTGATAGTTTTTTTTAGTTGAGTAGAAATTAAATTGAATAAATTGATCTGATGAATGAGTTTTTAAAAAAATAGGTTTTAAGATTTTTCAGGTTTTTTGAATTTATGAGCAACAGCAGTTAAATAACAACTCAAACCTCCAAGAATGAAAATTGGAACGAAAGTCCAAAAGAAACTATTGGTTGTATAATATAATATCGCACCAGTTAATAAAATGAACACTCGACCAATAACTAAATAAAACTCTCTTACTACAACTAAAATTCCATGAGTTTTAGATGTATTCTCATAAAATAAAGAAAGGAATGGAACTTCGAGCATTGGACCTGTAATTCCCCCGTATGCATACAAAAACATTATTGAATAAACATCAGTTACGAATCCTCTAAGAAAAATACTTGCACTATGAAGAACTGCACCCATTTTAATTAAACTCATTTTTTTTTCAGTATCAGTAATCATTCCCATAATTATTGTAAAAATAATATAGAAGAAATTAGCAAGAGTTAAACTTAGGCCCATAACTAAAACTCCGAGTCCTGATAAGTAAATATAGAATGGCCAAAAAATACCTAATGTGGTAAATCGCATTCCTTCGCCAATATAAGGAACGTCTTCTAAGAAATGTTTTTTGCTGAATAATTGTTTTGTTTTGAAAGGAATTGTCATCTTTTTTTCTTTTGTTAAAAATAAGGGAATTGCACAACACATCAAACAAACACTTGCAAAAATAAATAATGCTTTGAATGATACTCCGCCTGCAATTGCACCTCCAATAACTGGGGCGAATGCACTGGCAATAGCAAGAACTGTATTCATAGTACTAACTTCTTTACCTCGATGTCCATCTTTGCCATTATGAGAAAAATAAACGTGAAATGCGCTCCAAAAAAATCCTGCGCCAATACCATTAACAAGTCCAATTAAAATTAAAGGAATTTTATACTGTTCTAACCCATATAATAAAATAAAATATGTTAAGGTTAGAGGAAGACTGAGAAAAATAGTATGTTTAACTCCGATTTTACTACAAAGATAAGTTCCTTTAGCAATACCCACAAATGCAAATAAATAAAACCAAATAAAATACATTATGATTGCAATGAATGAATAACCTAGTTTGTATAAAAAAACTGGAATAAATAATGATAATAAACCTAATGTGAAATTACGAAATGCGAGGGTAAGATAGAGCTCTGACATTTCTTTGTTTTTTAAGAAAAAGAAAAGTGAATGAGTATGATTAGTCTTATGCACTTAAATTACACCCCTTTAATTCTGAAAATACTTTTAATTATTTATAAATAACTTTTAATCATTTATAATAGTTTCTTAAATGGGTTGATTTTTTATGGGATTCTATTTTAACTCTTTTTTAAGATGACTTAAGAAATGTTTTGAGTGTGCATCAATTGCATCTGCAAGTTCTTTTAAGTCTAATTCCATCTCTGTAATAAACTTATATGCGTTTTTTTGACCGTGAGGGTCTCCTGAATGTGCTTCATGAATAATTGTTGCTAAAACTCCCGTACCGTATAAGATCTTTCCTAAAACTTCATTTGATTTCCAAAGTTTGGAGTTTTTTGTATAATCGCTAAATTTATAATTTCCAGGTAAATGATTTGTTAATAGTCTTTGTTCTAGTTGTAACATCTTTGATTTGTATGTTTCTAATCTTTTGTATAATTTACTTGAATTAGTTGTTTTTGCTTTATCATGTAATGCTTGAATTGATTCTTCTACATCTTGTCGTCGACCTTGTTTGATGTATGTAATTCTTTTAGTTTTTTTATCTGCAACAACATATGCATTTTTATTTGACCAAGGACACAAATCTTGAGTGATTGCTAATAATACTCTAACTTCTTCTTTTAGGTGTGCAAGAACTGTCTCTCCTTCAGTTACTATGAATCTTATTTGATCTGTACTAAAAGGATTTGAACCGTTTCTCAAACGTTTAATTGTTTCATGCGCTAGTGTATCTTCTGCATGGATATCTCTTTTTTTTGCTGCTGCTTCATGCTTAGCAGTTCCTGTGAGACTATGTGTTTTTCTTCTAGAATGAAATACAATTAAAGCCCACAATAAAAGAAATACTGCAACACTTAAACCGATGATTTGAATTGTTGATAAGTTTGAGATCATCTGAAAAATTAAGTTTAGTGCATTTATATTATTTTCTTATTACTTATTAGGTAATAATTGTTTATGTTGTTTGGTGTCGACTTGTGTTTTACTTAAGAATGGGGATGAAGAATGCGAATGTAGGATTAGAGTAATTAGTGATATTGTGAGAATAGTTACTGTTTCTAAAGAATAAATTTAATTTTGTAATTTTAATTTTATTTTTGTTTGAGAAATAATCAGAATTTATTTAAATCAGGGAATGATTTATTCTGTTTGTTGCTGTGGAATTAAAACAATGAGATCAAAAGAACGTAAAAAAGCGAAACTAGTTCATGTAAAAAAACGTAAAGTTAGATCTAAATCTAAATTTAATCCGATGATAATTTTGTTAGTTCTGGGAGTTTTGTTGTTAGCGACAGTTATCACCTATTTGGTGTGGCCATTTAATTATGCATTGACAATTATTAATTCTAAAGAAACTCCAATTATTAGTGAAATTACTGTGTTAGATTCTAAAGGTGAAGTGTTGTTTGAAGGAGAAAGACATGTTCTTGAGTTGAGACTTTGGAAGGGAAATTATACTGTGGTGTTAAATTCTACAGGGTATGAAGTTGAGAAATTTCAGGTAGTAAATAAAATAGGGTTCAAAATAAATCAGGATATTAATGCAACAAAAATGTTGACTTATAGAATTATTAGTTTTACTGAATTTAGTTTTTTTGATCCTACAACTGCGCTTGAAATGGGGCCAAAGATAAAAATTATTGGAAAAAACATTTTAGGCGATTATGTTGATGAGGAACAATTATCAAATGGTTCTTTAATATATGGAGATTACATATTATATGTTTATAATAATTTCTTTGAAACACAAATCTTGATGAAAGGGGATGAGCTTGTTCAAAATGGCAATGAATCAAAAAAAATTGTGTTGCAGCCTAATGATAAATTTATGTTGATTTCTGAACGTGAAGCTGAGAATACTATGAATTTTTTGGCAGATTTTATTTTATTATCTCAAAAAAAATTGCTTGATGATGCTGATTTGGGATTTCCAAAACAATTTTATATTTATGGGACTGATACAGTTATCTCTCTTGGGAAAATGTTATTTTTATTTTGTGAAAAACAAGCTTACCAAGAAAATGGAATTGATACTGATTTTTATTTTCTGCCTAAAAATCAAAATTACTGGACAATTGAGTCTGTAAATAATGTCACTAAATGTTATGAAAAATCATTGATTGGTGCTGTGCCCAAAAATATTGGGAAAAATCATCTTCATAAAGAATTGGCAAGAACTCTTCTTGGTGAAAAAGGCGCAATTAATTATAAACTTTCAGAACTTAATACTGAAGTGCGTGGAATTGATGTTGCATTTACTTTTGATATTGAATCTGGGCGATATGTTTTTGATTCGAGTGGTATTGCAATATCTCCTTGTAAATCGGGGAATTATTCGCAAGGTCTTTTAGATTCTGAACTGGTGTGTAATAAACCTGAGTTTGTTGGTTGGATGACTCCGTTAAATGAGTCTGTTTTGTTTACTAATTATGCTTATCCTCACGTTTCTGGACTTGTTGGATATGAACGAATTCTTGAATATCCTGGCCGATATGGGATTCCTATAACTAATTATTATGTTAAGAAAGATTTGCTTGCGTATGCAGAACTTAGTCCTGAACTTGATAAAAAATCTAGAAAGTTAGTTGATAAAAATTTAATTGAAGTTGGTTCGCATACTCGATATCATACTCATGTTAATTTGGTTGATGAATCAACTGCATTAAGGGAGATGAATTTGTCCAGAGAATTTTTGAATGAATATTTCAATACTACTGTTGTTGGTTTTAGGGCGCCATATAATGTGATGCTAGGTGATGAATTACAACATGCCAAAGCACTCGAAATTACGGGATATGAGTATTTTTCTCAATTTGGGCAATTTAAAGGTGTTGTTAATGGAACATCTATTAAACATAAACAATGGAATTCAGATTGGAAATATATGTCTGATATAAAACATTCTGAGATGCGTAAGATGTTAAAAACAAAACCATATATTATTACTCTAGATCATCCGTGGAACATGGCATATGATGAAGGAGTTTATCTTGTAGAAAATCCATTGCTTTTGAATAAACATAGAGCAAATGTATTAACTATAATTTCTAATGGGGGAATAATTGTTAAAGCAAGAGATTTAGATTTAAATCTTGATGAGTGAATGATTCTATGCGATTAAAGAAATAAAACGCCAGCGCCCGGACTTTCATGAACAAGGAAACACCTTAATTCTTTTTGAACCGGGATACGCCGAAGCGAACGAGATCGCTGGTAGTTTTTGATTAAAGTGTAACCAACGAATCGATAGACTTCAAAGTCTGAAAAAATTCCAGTCTCGCGCAGTACCAGATTGTGCCACGCTGGCTAATAATGTGATATTGAGAAAAATGTCTTATTTATAAATCTTTATGTAATATTTGCATTGGTCACTGGACTTCTGTGCCCGTAAACTATATTAATTCTATTGTTATTAAATTTATTTAAAAATGGTGTCAAAAAAAGAGTTTGCTTTAGTTTATGGTGCTATGCTAGGCGATGGTTGTTTAAGTAGAGTTGGAAAATATCATTATTTTGTTGAACTTTGTGGTAATTTGAAAGAAGATTTTCAATTCTTAAATAATATGAATTGTATTTTAAGTAAGTTAAGAGGTAAATCAATTAGAATTAAAAAAAGATTGGATCAAAATAAAGCAGAATTGAGTTGTTCTAGTAAAAAATTATTTTCTATTTTTGAAAGTTATGATTTTCCAGTTGGTAAAAAAGGTCCTGATTTAAAGATTACTAATAAGCTTGATTCTTTTTTGTATAAAGAAATAATTCAAGGTTATTTCGCAACTGATGGATGTTTAGTTCTTGCAAATAATAATGGAATTATGTATCCTCGAATAGAATTTTCAAGTATTTCACAAAGTTTGCTTAAACAAGTTTTATCTTTTTTGTTAAATATTGGAATGAAAGGTAAGTTGTATGTGAGTCATAAGTACAAAAATCAGTGGCATGATCTTTATAGGATTCAGTTTAATGGTATGAATAATTTGAATATATTTGTGGACTGTATAGGTTTTGTTAATCCTAAGCATATTCAAAAATTAAAAAAATATAGAAAATGGCGGTGCCGAGACTTTCATTAAAACTATGTTTTTATGAGATTTAAACACAGTTTAAATTTTGAACTCGGGACATCTACGTGACTCCAGTTAGATCGAGTTGTTCACAGGCCTAAGCCTCACCGCTCAACTTTATGAGCATTGCCTTAACTTTTATAAAAAGCTAATGTAGCACTCTAACCAGGCTGAGTTACACCGCCATTTAAACATAATAATTAACTCAGAAATTATTGTGTTTTAGTCTTAATAAAGACAATACTTTGCAAAAATTACTCTTTTATAAAGCTTACTATCTTTTGACCATATTCTGCAAGTTATTTTTTATTGTATTTATATAGCTGTTTAATTTAGTATCTTGTTATTAAAATTAGAGTATTTATTGATTATTTGGAGAGTTTAACTGTTTCTTATTTATTTTTAGAGATTTAATTTTTGTTTTTTAAATAATTTTTTAATTTTATGAAAGCTTTTTTTCTATGTGAAATTTTATTTTTTTGTTCTGCACTCATTTGAGCAAAAGTTTCTTTAAATCCCTCAGGCATAAAAATTGGATCCCATCCAAAGTTTGAATCTCCTTTTGGTTTTATGATTTTTCCTTTTGTTTTTCCTTCAAATACTTTTATTGGTTTTCCAATTTCACCATAACCAATTAATGCAACTGCTTCTGCACTTTTATCTTTGAATCCGGTGAGTAGTTTTGGCAAATCTTTTGTACCTAATGCTTTTAAAAAGTCTTTGATGTAGGGTCCAGGCATTCCATTTAATGCATTGAATCTAAGATTTGTATCTTCAACAATTACTGGTTTTTTTAAAAGTTTTAATGCAATGCGAGTTTTTTCTTTAACAATTTCAATTGGAGTTCCTTGTAATTCGGGTAAGTCTATTTTTTTATTTTGGATATCATAATCTTTAAGGATCTCTTTTGCTTCACGAAGTTTATTCATGTTTCCAGTGATAAATAATATTTTTGATTTGATCTCTTTTTTCATGATGTTCACCTAATAAATTCTAAAATTGATTTTAAATTATCTCCTTGTATTATATGTGTTGCTGCTTTTTTGATATGTTCATTAGTGGATCTAAATGCAATTCCCATTCCAACAAATTCTATCATTTCTAAATCTGTTTTTCCATCTGCAACTGCAATTACTTCATTTTTAGTTATATTTAATTCATCACAAATTCGAGTTAATAATTTTACTTTGTGGTGTCTTCCTTCGGCAACTGTTCCTTTGAAATTTCCTTTAATTATTCCGTCGCTAATTTCAATATGATTAGAAAAAGCATAATCAAAATAAATATTATCTTTTTTAATCTTTTCAATTAATTGATTTGGGCCGCAAGTTATTATTGCGATTTTAAAACCTAATTTTTTTAGTTCTTCAAATGTTTCTTTAACTCCTGGATTATATTCTGATTGTTGAATTAATTCTTCAAATTTATCTGAAGGTAGATTTTTCCATAATGTTTCTACAACTGCTTCTACTAATTTATTGTAATCAGTTAATAAATATTTGTCAGTAAGTTTTTTTCCTTCTTCAAGCGTTCCATACGTTTTATGAACTCGCATCCAAAAATTAGTATCTTTGAATATTACTCAGTCCATATCAAAAACGATTAGTTTGTATTTTTGTTGTTTCATTTTTAGTTTGCCATGGCAACACTCTTTTTTGTGTTCATTTTTGTGTGTGTTAATACTTATATGAATACATTGCTGATCCTTTGAGCCATTTATTGAACCATTGGGAACAAACTTCAAAAAAATATTCTCGATGTTCAACATTTCTAAATTCGTGATCTGCACCTTCTACGAGTTCTAATCGTTTAGGTTCAATTGCTTTTAAAAATAAACTTTTTGAATTAACAACTGGAATTGCAAAATCATTTGTACCGTGAATAAATAGTAAAGGTATTTTAATTTTTTGAATTTCATCTAATGGAGCATGTTTTTTTAAATTATCAAAAAAAGTTCTATCGATTCGTCCATGAATTCCATGTTTAATAAATCCTTTTTGTTTCATTTCTTCAAGTTCAATGTCTAAAAACCGTGAATTAATGTGATCATTTAAATCTGCTCTTGGAGCATGTAAAATCATGCAAGCAATATTTGTTTTTTCATCATCTGCAATTGCAATTATTGCTGCATCCGCACCCATTCCATGACCATAAATTCCAATTTTGTTTGAATCAATAATATCTAATGTTTTCAAATAATCAATTGCGCAATTAAGATCGTCCATTTGTTGAGTGATGTTGAATTCTTGCAATGTTCCTTCACTACTACCATGTCCGTGAAAATCAAAACGCAGTACTAATAAACCTTGCGCAACTAAAAAATTAGATAAATTTATGATTAATTCGTGTTGAGAATGAGAATTTAAATCATGAAGTAGAATTACTGCTGGCAATAGAGTTTCTTTTTCAATATACTGAGTTATTCCTTGAAGTATGTGTCCTTTTTTGTTTTGAAAATTAATTCGTTCTAAAACCATAACCTATTTGGTGAGAAAGAACTATAAAAATATTTAGGTTTGAGAAGAGTTATTGTATGTGTTTTTATCATATTTGTTTTTCCATTCCAGGAGTTCCAGTTCTGTTACCTTTCCATTGCCCTTTGTACTGATTAACTAATCCGTCAACTTTGCAAAATGAAACATGAATTAATCTAGAACCGAGTTCAATTTCTACTGGAACTGGACCTTGGTTGCTAATTGCAAAATTAATATTGCTGGAACTTCCAGGTTTTGCAGTTAAACCAATTCTTACAATTAAACCATTCATGTAAGTTGTGATTCGAGGACCGAAAAATGCAGTAATGTTTGAAGGTAAGTTAATTTTTTCAATTGTTTGTCCAATAAAATATTGTCCTGGATCGATAATTATCTTGGAATCTTTTCCATATTCTACTACTAATCTTCTTTCTGGCGTTTTTCTGTGTGTTATTCCAATAAAACCTGAACCTGTGAGTTGATAAACATTTCCAAGTCTTAAATCAAATCCGGCTCCTTCGGGGGTTTTAAGTTCTCTTTCGCAGAGATTTTCTACTAAGTTAATTGTTTTTACAAGTTCTAATAATTTGGTTGTGCCGAGTAACATTTTATCACCTGTGTTTTTCATAAATGATAAGTTTTAAATAGGTGATTAACTACTCGGGGTAGTGAATGATTTCAGTTTTGCAACAGTTAGGATTTAGTGAATACAAAGCACGAGCATATTCGGAATTGTGTAGATTTGGAACGTTATCTGCTCTCGAATTAAGTAAAAAATCAAATATTCCGAGTAGCAAAATATATGAAGTAATGAAATGGTTACATGAAAATGGATATGTTTCAATTATTTCTCAAAAACCTTTAGTATATAAAGCTAATAATCCTAAAAAAATACTAAAAACTGATGTAGAATCAAAAATAAATGATTTAAAAGAAGTTAAGAAAAAAATTGATCTTTTAACTCTGCCTTTAGAACATATGTCTGAAGGAGTTTTTCAAATTGTTTATGGGCGAAATTCTTTTTTTAAACGAGTTAAGGAATCTATAAGTGAGACTAATAATTCAGTTATTGCAATTGTAAAAACTTGGAGAATTGATCGTGAATTATTTGATTTAACAAAAGAGGCAATATCTCGAGGAGCAACTATAAGATTTTTAGGTCCGATTACTAAACAAAATCAGAAAACCGTAAAAATTTGGCAAGAAATGGGTGTTTTAACAAAACATTATATTCCTGAATCAACAAGATTTACTGTGTGGGATGGAAAAGTAATGACTATTGGATTAAAAGAAGAATCTGAATCTAAGAACAAAAAATCCAATAAAGATTATGTTTCTCTTTGGATAGAAAATAAAGTTCTTGGATTAATACTAACTAATTATTTTGATTCGTTGTGGGATTTGAAAAAGTAAAATATATACATAAATTATTTATACTTCTAGTCGTCTAAGTTTGTATGGCATACAAAATACGAACAGTTGGATGTTTTCTACAATACAAAGATGAGTTTGTTTTACTACATAGACCTGAACATAAATCTCAAGGAGGTAAGTGGGGACTTGTTGCAGGAAAAGTAGATTCTGGAGAAACGGATAAAGAAACTATTCTTCGTGAGATAAAAGAAGAAACTGGTTACTTCGCAAAACAAGAAGATCTTGAATTGTTGGGTGATTGGACTTGGAATTTTGATGAAAAAACAGTTGAGTTTCCTGTGTTTAGAATAAAATTACCTAAAAAAATTGAAATTCGAATAAACTCTAACGAACATGATAGTTTTGGTTGGTTTACTGCAGAAAAGGCATATGCTTTACCAAATCCAATTCATGGCTTAAAAGATACTTTAGAATTGGTTGGGTATATTAATAAATTTGATAGAAAAAATAATTCTTAATTTTATTTTTGGATTGTGGTTTTAAGAAAATAAAATAAAAAATTTATGAGTTATGTTAACTGTTTATTGTTTGGATGCTAATTTGATGTCTCCTTCTTGAACAGTTTTTCTTCCACTGTGTTTGGAAATTCTAACTGCTTGAGTTCCAATACTTTCAGCTATTTCTTGAAGAACGTCTGCAAAAGCATCAACTGCATCTGCACTAACTCTTTTAGCTCCTGCATTCATGATAATACGAGCAACAGGTGCTTTTGGGATTATGTTTACTTTTCGTGCCATTTTATGATCTCCTCGCAATAATTGATTAATAAAATTAATTTTGATATTGGTTAAAAACTATGCTTCTTATTTAAATGTTTCTATTTTTATGGCGGTTTTAGCTTAAAACAAGCAAAAATAAGGTCTCTGAGCCCACGTCCTTAATTTAAGGGTATTTAGAATCTTTCTTTGAAGAATTTATCGTCTTAGAAATTGCTTTGGTTCAAAGAAGATGGTTTGAAACTAATTTTATGGGGTAACAAAGCGAATGCGTTTTAATGGTAATGTTTAAATACAAGTATTTTTTTGTATATTCCACTATGGATGACGAAACTAAAACAACAATTAAAAAATTTGTATTGCAAAATGCAGTTAAATTTGGTAGTGCACAAGCAGGAAAAATAATATCCAAAGTTTTAGGAGAACAACCTGAATTAAGAGCACAAGCAAAAGAACTAATGCCAATTATAAAATCAATTGTTGAAGAAGTAAATTTGATGAGTGAAGACACAAGAGTTGAAACACTTAAAAAAATCGCTCCTGAAATGCTCGAAGAAAAACCAAAAGAAGAGAGAAATATGTTTGCGGTATTGGGAATAAATGAAGGAGACTGTGTTAAAACTGCGTTTCCTCCTGGACCTGAAAAATATCCGCATATTGGTCATGCAAAAGCATGTTTGTTAAATTATCTTATCGCTCAACAATACAAAGGAAAATTTGTGTTAAGATTTGAAGATACTAATCCAAAACTTGTAAAATCAGTTTTTTATGAAGTTTTACTTGATAACCTTGCATGGTTGGGAGTAAAATGGGATGAATTATTCTACGCATCAGATCATATGGATCTTTTTTATGAACTTGCAGAAAAAGTAATTAAAAGTAATGATGCATATATGTGTTTTTGTAATGGCGATGCCATCAAAGAATCTAGAATGACTGGAGTTGCTTGTGAATGCAGAGCTCGAAGTGTTGAAGAAAATATGAAATTGTGGAAAGAACTCCCTCAATACGAAGAAGGAAAAGCAATACTTAGATTAAAAATTGATCTTAATCATAAAAATAGTACTATGAAAGATCCTACAATATTTAGAGTACTTAGAATAGAACATGCAAGGCATGCAAACAAATATACTGTTTGGCCAAATTATGATTTTCAAAATGCAATAATGGATGGAAAATTTGGAGTAACTCACAGAGTTCGCAGTAAAGAATTTGAAATGAGATCTGAATTACAAACTTACATTCAAAATTTGTTGGGTTTACCTAATACTACAACTTATGAATTTGCACGATTTAATATGGAGGGAGTGTTAAGTTCTGGAAGAGTTATTCGAGAACAAGTAGATTCAGGAAATCTAACTGGTTGGGATGATCCAAGACTTACAACAATTGTTGCGTTACGTAGACGAGGATTTTTACCTGAAGCGATTAAAAACTTTGTAGTTTCAACTGGAATGACTAAAAGTGAAAGTACTCTTACTTGGGATGATTTAATACTTCATAATCGAAGAATTCTTGATAAAACTGCTAAAAGATATTTTTTCATATCTGATTTTAACAAAGTTTGTGTTAAAGACACTCCTGAAAAAATTTTAGAACTTGAGTCTCATCCCGAAAAACCAGAACTTGGAAAGCGAAAATTAAAAATCACAAATAATTTTATTATTCCTACAAAAGATTTAGCTAAAATGAATTCAGAAGGGATTTATAGATTGATGGACTGCATTAATTTTAGAAAAAAAGAAAACGAATATGTTTTTGATTCTGAAGATTTTGAAAGCTACAAAAAAAATAATGGAAATGGAATTTTTCATTTTTTAGGTGCTGATGATAATAATATTGATGTGGAAATTTTCATGAATGATGCGACCAAATTAACTGGACTTGCAGAACCTGCAGTTTTAGATGTTAAGATTGGAGATGTAGTTCAATTCGAAAGATTTGGGTTTTGTAGGTTAGATTCGATTGACGAAGTAGACGGAAAGAAAGTCTTTAAGTTTTGGTTCACACATAAGTGAGGTTTTGATTTATTTTAAAATTAATTGTGTTTATATTAGTTCTTTTTTTAATTTTTTAATTATATTTTTATATTCTAGTTCGTTTCTATTTAAAAATTCATTAGGTATTGTTGTTTCCCTGTAATTTATTTCATTTCTAATCCTTCTTAGTTCATCAATTTTTTGAATTTCAAAATCAAAATTTGGAATTTTTTCTTTTAAGTAGGCAATTAAACATAGATGATTTATGCAGTTAAACCCATTTTTGTAAATGTGTGCGAAAATTAATTCTTTAATTATGTCATAATATGCTTCGACTTTAAGGGCAGTATATTTATCTTCGATTTTTTTGTCCCAAAAGCTTAAACAGGTGTTTGCTATGTTGATCATTTGATTCGATCTTTCTTTATCAGGGATTGTTTTTGTGATTATGTTTTTATTAATGCATTCTTTTCAGCTCATTTCTGACATTTTTGTTTTGCCTCGATTTTTATAAAGCCTGAAAGAATAACTCCATTTATTATGTTGTTGCGCAATTCTTTAGATAGTTGGTTTATGTTTGTTTCAAATAACATGTTAATTTTATGTTTTAATTTTTTTTCGTATTTTGATAAATTGAGGTTTTTTTGTTTTGATTCCACAAAAACATCTATGTCACTTTTTGAGTTAAATGTTCCTTTTGCTCCACTCCCAAATAAAACTATTGAAAATGCTAGAGTTTCTTTTTGAATAAATTCAATTAAACCAGATTTAATTAACTTGAAAACTAAATAATTTTTTTTATAAAATTTGAATTGTGAATTTTCGGTATTTGCATAGAATGTGGGGTAGAGTGTTTCTTCTTTTTTTATTATGAAATTTAATTTTTGTAGTTTTTTGATGTGGTTGAGTACTGTGGCATGACTTATTTTAAGTTCTCTTGCAATGCCTCTGATTGAAAATTCTTTAGTTGGTAATTCTATAAATTTTTCAAGAATTTTATATTGGTTGTTTTTAAATATTTGATTCATTTTTCTTATGTGGTTAAATTTTTTACCAGCTGGTTATATAAATGACCACCTATATAAAAATGTTTTGTTTTTTTACTCTAAAAATAACTTCTTAGATCATTTGATCTTTTGCTTTTAGCGGTTTCAAAAATAGAATCTCTGTATTTAAATGGCATCATTTGTCTTTGCAGTCTAAGATTTCTTCTTTGGCCAATATATTGAGAATCATAAAATTTTTCCCAAATATTATTTTCTTCAAAATTTAATTCGCTTAAAATTGGATTTACTGGAAGCATTAGTTCTAAATGTTTTATTGTAGCTCCAAGTTCAAAATTAAATGTTTTTTTAATTTTTGGACCTTGAACAAAAGTTTTTCCATTTAATTGAATTGCTATGTGGAATATTGGAAATCGTTGAGTAAAATGATTAAGAATTAAATCAAGAGTATTATGTTCCAATCTAGTTTTGCCAAAAAGAATTCCATTAGGGGAGGATTCAAAACGCATAAAACCAGTTTTCAAATGTGTTTCTCTTCCTACTTGGCGGTGCAATTTGTAAAGTTGTCGGGCTTCAGGTGTTGCTAGATTTTGAACTAAACGAATGTCTTGAGCTTTTACTTTGTTTAATAATGGTTGTTTAAAATTTTTATGACGGCTGGCTAAATTAAACATGTCTTCTAGTGGATTCATTTTTTATATTCTCTTTTTTGTTAATTTATTTTGTGTTATTTTTTTGTTAAACTGCGAATGCTGCTAATGTTCTTTGACTGATTCCATTAATTCTTAAGAATGGTTCTGCTCTTTTTAGAACAACTCCGATTGATTTTAATTGACTCTTTTTTTGAATCTTTGCGCCTTTGTCTTGCATACTCATAATTCGTTGAGTGCAAGTGGGACCAATTCCTGGAATTCGTAACAACTCTTCTTTTGATGCTTCGTTTACATCAATTGGGCCATCAAAGTAATTTCTTGCTAAATGAATTTTTGGATCTCCTTTTGGGAGATTATCGTTATTCATGACTTCTTTAAACTCATTTAATTTTATATCATATTGTCTCATCATAAAATCAACATTATATAATCTATTTTCTCGAACATAAGGAGTTTTATCTTTAAATTCTAAATCAGTTCCGTGTACTGGAACAAAAGCACTATAGTATGCACGTTTTAAATCCATATTTTTATATTCCCAATCAATTGTTTTTAAAATTTCTAAATCAGTTTCATCACTACTTCCAATTACTAATTGAGTTGTTTGCCCTGAAGTTTGCTTATTATTTTTAATTGAATGTTTTATCCAAGATTGTCGTCTTATAATATCTGTTTTGAAGTCTTTGATGCTGCTAATATTTGCCATTCTTGAAGTGTTTGGTGCTTCTAAGTTAATTGATAAACGATCTGCAATTTTACTTGATTCATTAACTAAAAATCTGCTTGTTCCAGGTAAAACTTTAAAATGAATATAACCTTGAAATTTGTATTTTGTTCTGATTAATTGAATTGCTTCTAACATTTTTTCAGTTGTATAATTTGCATCTTTGCAAACGCCTGAACTGAGAAATAAACCTTCAACATAATTTCTGGTGTACAGATGCATGAAAACTTTTGCAAGTTCATCTGGTTTGTACATTGTTGCATTTTTTGTACAATTATTTGCATTTTGACAATATTTGCAATCAAATTTGCATTGATTAGTCATTAAAGTTTTGAATAGTGCGACGCATCTTCCATCTTCTGTGAATGAATGACAAATTCCTCCTTTTGCAACATTGCCAATTCTATCATCTGTGTTGGTTGTTCTATTTGAAGACGTGCTAGCGCAAGTATCCCATTTTCCTGCGTCTCCTAAAATTTTAATTTTCTCACCAATTTCCATTTATGAGTTTTAGTTTGTTTTGCTTTAAATACTTCACACGGGAAAGTCCAGTGTCCAGTGAGACTGAGGGAGTGTGTGTGAATTAGGTGTTTGTTTAGAATTAAATTGAGATGTGGTTTGTTAAATTATTGAAATAGTTTTTTATGGAGTTCTTTTTAGTTGTTTTATAAGATAGTTTTTGTCTTCTTCTTTTTCTTCATCAATTTCTTTTTGAATTATTGGATTAGTTGGTGCAGGGGAATTTATTTTTTCATTATTTTGTTGGTTCTTATCTAAATTTTGGGTAATCTCTTTTTTTAAAGATTCTAATTCTTTTTCGTTAATTTCTTTTGCATCCCATTCAAACGAATATCCATCATTATCTCTTCTGGGAAAAATGTTTATTGAAAAGTGAGGAACTTCTTGTCCTGCACCTTGACCGTTTTGAATTAAAATATTTGTTCCTTGTGCATTGAATGATTCAAATAAAGCAGAACTAATTTTATTTGTGATGTTGAATAAATGTTTTGCTAGATCATCCGAGATTTTTTCTAAGATTGGGATATGTTCTTTTGGCATAACTAAAATATGTCCTGCAATATGTGGGACTGGAGTTAGAAATGCAACAACTTGATCGTCTTCAAATAATAATGGGAAGTTCGAGGTTTTAATTAAATTACAATAAGGGCAATTCATTTAAGCACCTCTTGAATTTTGGGATGAATCATTTCAAAAATTTGTTTTTGAATTTTTTCACTAACTTCATTTTTTTCTAAATTAAATGCAGTTAACTTATCTTCATTGATTCTGGGAATTATATTAATTAAAGAATGAGATGAAGTTTGACCTGCGGCCACACCATTTTGAATAAAAATGTTAGTTCCTGACGCGTTTAGTGTTTGAAGGAGAACTTTGGATATTTTTTTTGCTACGATAAATAAATGAGAAGAAACTTCTTCTTTTGCTAATGGGATAATTGGTATGTGCTGTTTAGGTATTATGAGTGTTTGTCCTGGAACTGCAGGATTAATATCGAGGATTGCGCAACAAATTTCATCTTCATATAATTTATGTGAATCTATTGTGTTTTTACAAATTTCGCAGAAAATGCATTCAGGTATTGATGATTGATTATCCATTATGACCTCTTTTAAAGTGTTTTAGGATTATATGTTTATAACCTTGTTGTTAAAAAAAATTATAATAAAAAAAATTATTTACACTTTTTTTATTAATTAATTAAATTTATTGTTTTTTTAATAATTATTTTTCTTGTTTTTTTGTTTGTTTTTTTTATTATTTGGTCTTTTTTTGGAAACATTTAAATAGTCAATTTGTTTTTTAATAAAAATAATTATTATAATTCGTGTTATAAGAAAAAAACTTAAGAAATTTTATTACAAAGAGGTACTAAAAAAGTGGGTTTTACACTGCGTCCAGTAAGTGGTACACAGTTTGTGGGTAGAGATAAACAAGTATTAGAATTAGTTGCTACACTAAAAAATCCTAGTTCTCAAAAAGGCTTTGCAATAATTGGGAGTAAAAACCTTGGAAAAACCTCATTAGTAAAACAAGCAATACATAAGTTAACCCCAGAAAAAGAAATTGTAAAAATATATTTTTCACTTGATTGCTTAACAGATAATTCACAACATAATTTTATTAGAAAATTATCAAAAACAATTCTTGAATCATATAAACAAATATTAGGACTTACTATTAACATTGATGAATTATATCAAGCACCATTAGGAATACTTGATACATTACTTAGGGGAATGAATCTTGATGGAGAACTTCTTGATTCTGTAAAATTATTATTAACTTTTGAAAGAGAAAAAGAAGTGGATATGAATTCTTTGTTTAAATCGTTATTTGATTTGCCGGATCAATTAGCAAAAGAAACGGATACTAGCTGTTTATTATTTTTTGATGAGTTTGGGGATATATTAAAATTAAAAAATGGTTTTGATTCTGAAGATATTTTAAAAATATTAAAAGAAAGTCATGCAGGATATGAAAATACTTTATTAAATATTACTTTATCTAATTTAGTTATTGCACAAAAATTAATTATTGATGATTCTTCGCTATTTTCTGATGTTTTTTTTGTTATGAGTGTAAAACCATTTGATTTAGAAACTGGACAAAAACTTGTTGAGAAAAATCTTGGGATGAAGTTGAGTGATGAGGTATATCAAAAAATTCATTTAGTAACTCAGGGAGTTCCGTTTTATCTTCAATTTTTAGGTCGTAAATTAAATTGCGTTGGTGATTTAAACTTAGATAAGTTTAATTTAGTGTTTGATGAATTTTTAGAAGAAGAATGCACTATTATATTTAGAGAGAAATTAAATCGGTTAAGCAATAAAGAAAGAATGATTTTAGTTTGCATGGTAAAACATGATCTTAACACTCCCTCTGCTATAAGTAAAGAACTAAATTATTCACAAACTAATGTTCGACGTTTTTTATCAATCCTTGAGGAGAAAGAAATAATTGTGAATGAAGAACGTGGCAAATTTGAAATAGAAGATAACATATTTAAACAATGGCTAAAACAACAAGTGCAATGAAATTGAAAAGAGGAATTTTAAGTTTACTCGTTTTAATAGTTTTAGTAGTTATGAGTTCTAATGTTTTTGGTTATTATGAAGATTTAGTTGGGCCAGGGTTTTTGGATGAAGTTGATACTTTCGCACAAGAAGGAATAGGTAATATTTACGATATGGATGAAACAGTTATTTTATCATATTTTGTACAAGAAGGATTAGATCTTGATGGTGATGTTGATTTAAAATTTGTTATTTGGAAAAATGATAGTGGAACTTGGACAAATATATTTGAAAGAGAATTATTTGGTGTTTCAATTGGTGCATCTAATGAAGTTTCAAGCGGTAAATTAAATGTTCCTTTGTTTAACGGAAATCAATACGCATTTATGGTTTATTTTGATACTGCCTCGCCAGGTTTAATAAGTTCTGTTTCAAGTTATACTGGAAGGACTTCTTTTGGTCGACAAATTGATTCTATGACTGAGGCAGATTTTTTACCATCAAATCCAATAGTTGGTGGAGAAGTTGTTAATCAACATATTGTAACGAGAAAATTAAATGAAGCTTTAAGAGTTGGGCTGGTTGTTGGTAATCCCTCAAGTCCTGATGCTAGTTATGATGTTCCATTTTATGATAAATTGACTGGATGGGGATATGACGTAATTTATATTGATGATTCAAACATATCAACTACTGATTATTTAAATTATGATGTTGCAATTGTTTCTGAAAGTGTTGGTAGTTTGGGATCTGATCCAGGTAGTAAATTAAGAACAGATTTAATTCCGGTACTTTTAGTTGAAGCGGGATTTAAAGGATTGGTTGATAGTACATCAACAGAACAATTTCTTAATAAAGATGATGTAGATATTTATAATAATTCTCATATTATTACTTCTGAATATGCAGAAGTAAATACTCAAATTGCAGATGTTACCACTCATCTTAATTATTTGTACAAATCTGATTTTTTAATTGGTGCTCAAAGTTTAATTGATAAATATGGTTCGCCTTCAAGTTCAGTATTGGCAGTTAGAACTAATGAAACAGTTAATGTTAGATATTCTTTTTTTGGTATGTCTGAATTAGATGATCTTAATAGTGATGGTTTGAACTTATTTTCAAGAACATTTGGTTGGACTAGGGGTGGTTGTACTATACCATATGCGGGAATGGTAATAACTGAAGATACTTTATTATGTCCTGGAGAGTACAATTTGAGTGGGGGGTCTAATCCTTATATTTCAATTAGTGCTGCAAATGTTGATTTAATTTGTGATGGTACTGTTATTATTGGAATTAAATCCGATACTGGAATTCAAGTTGATAATTCATCTGCAGATGATGTTTCAATATTGGGTTGTACTTTAAAGAATTTTAATCAAGCAATCGCATTTAATTGGCCGAGTGGTGATATTGCGGGAACAAAAATTTATTACAATTTTATTAATAATTCTAATTATGGGATTTTTTTTAATGATCCTGCAATTGTAGATATTTATGATAATACAATCACTTATTGTGCTGGTGAACTTGAATCATCAGGTATTAAATTACACTCAGGAAATACTAATGCAACTATTAATGGGAATAATTTAAACAATAACAATAAAGATATTTTGGTAACTCCTAATGGTGCTATAACTGATATTTATTTAAATAATATTTTAAGTTCAGGAGGAATAGTTAATGGTGCAAATACTCAAGACTATTGTGGGCCGATGATTTCTAAACATTCTAACTATAGGTTTAATACTTCAAATGAATTTTATGGTAATTATTATGGTCTTGGTGTTAGTGGTTATTCGAGTAATTGTGCTAATTTAACAAGACAATATAGTGCAGAAACAATATATCCTGTGTGTGCTGTGGATGTAATTGGTAATTTAACATTAGATCAAGATTTAGTTAATTATACTGGTGGGACTTATTGTTCTGATAATGGACTAAATTTTGGGGCAAATGAAGCAACTATTGACTGTGGTGGTTATTCGATTAAAGGTTTATCAGGATCATATCTGGGTGTTAATTTGTATATTACTCTTATGGGGGATTATAATTATACTACCTTAGCTAATTGTAATATTTCTGGATTTTCAAGAGGTGTGCGAACGTCAATTTATGATTATTATTTTCATTTGATAAATAATACTATTTGGAATAATTCTGTTTATGGGGTAGATGGTGTTGGACCGTTTGCTTTAGTAGAAAATAATTTTATTTTTAATAATTCAAATGGCGGGATAAGTTTAGGTTCGGATAATGTTATTATAACAAATAACACTTTAGTTGGTGATTTAGGGATTTATAGTTTGAGTATAGTGGGGGGAGTAAATAACTTAAATGTTATTAATAACACATTTTATGAGAAAGCAATATCTTTTGGGGGTACTAGTACTAATAGTTTAATTTATGGAAATAATTTTATTAGTAATTCTAGCTCTATTTTTGGTTCTTTAGATGAAGCATTATCGTTTAACTCATCGAATCAAGGTAATTTTTATTCTTTTTATGATAGTCCTCGAGAAGGATGTTATGATTCAGATAATAATTTAATTTGTGATTCTGAAATAACCTTTTCTGGGTCGGTAGATTATTTGCCTTCTAATTATTATATTGGTGATTGTACTGTGCCGGTTGAAGATTTAGCAATTGAGTATAGTGTTATTTTGTGTAATGATACCTATAACATAAATACAACTAGTTCAACAGGAGTTGTTGATTTTCAAGTTAGTAATGTGAGTGTGTATTGTAATGATACTCGGTTTATTAGTGATGACACACCTAATTCTAGAGGAATTCGTTTTTATGAGTTAACTGGGGTGCAAATTAAGGGGTGTTCTTTTGATAATTATTATTCTGCATTTTATTCAACTAATTCCAATTATCTTAATATGGTGGATAATTTCATAATTAATTCTAGCAGTTATCCTATTTATTTCGAAAATACTTCCAACTCTCAAATTTTAAGTAATGAAGTGAGAGATGGGGAAGTATATGGTATTTTTTTTACAGGAGATTCTGAAAATAATAATTTGTCCCAAAATTTAATTGTTAATCACGGCAGTTATGGTTTCATAATTTGGGATGGTTCAAGTGGTAACTCTATCTGGGCGAATAACTTTATTGATAACAATCCTGGCTCTTATCAAATTGGCCAAAAACTTTCAGGAAGCAATAATTATAATTTGTCTGACTTGGGTAATTTTTATAGTGATTATGATAGTATTCGAGAAGGGTGTGATGATTTAGATGATGATTTAATTTGTGATGATGAGTATGATGGCTATTCTTATGGAGATGATCCAACTCCATCTAAATATTATATTGGTGATTGTACTCCTGTTGTTGATAGTTTAGATATTTATTATAGTGTTATATTGTGTGCTAATACTTATAATATTGATAGTACTGTTTGGGGTATATTTGATTTTAAAGTTGGCAACGTAAGTGTTTATGGTAATAATTCTATTTTGAATGGTGATGGAGAAGTTGAGGATGATTCTGCAATTTTTTTAAATTCTGGTTTGGAAGGAATTCAAATAAAAAATTTGACTATGCAAAATTATGGAACGGGAATTGAGTTAAGTTCGGCTTCATTTAATGTTTTTGATTCAATTACTATTGTTAATACTACTTATGGAAATGCATATTATTCTTCCCTAAATTCTTTTAATAATTCAATTATTAATTCAATTATTTTGGGCGCTGCAGATTCTCAGATGATTAGATTACACCAATCACCTAATACTTTATTTTCTCATAATTTAGTTAAAAATGGGGTTTTTGGAATTGTTTTTGATGATTCTGCGGATTCAGTTGTATTAGGAAATAATTTTATTAATATTTCCACACCTATATTGGGGAGTAATGTTGTACTTAATGATTCAAATCAAGGTAATTTTTATTCAGATTATGATAGTCTAAGAGAAGGATGTATTGACAACAATAATAACTTAGTTTGTGATTCTGTTAGAGTTTTTGGTAGCTTAACTGATTATTTACCTTCTAATTATTATGTTGGAGATTGTAAAAATCCAGATACTAGTCCCAATATAGAATACAGTGTTATTTTATGTAATGATACTTATCCTATAACCACTGACTCATCTTCAGGTGTTGTTGATTTTTTACAAAGCAATCTGAGTGTTTATTGTAATGATACTGTTTTTACTGGTGCGGGTGTTGGAAACGGATTTTATTTAAATAATTTAGAAGGAATTCATATAAAAAATTGTAATTTAACTAATTATCAAAAGGGGGTTTATTTGATAAATACTCCATTTTCTAAATTAGAACAATTATGGATAAATGATTCCGCTCTTTATGGTGTTACTACATCTAGTTCACATTATTTAGAAATATATGATTCAATATTTGAGTTTAATTCGGATGATGCGATTTATTTAAGTGGAACTGATAATTCTATTTTTAGTAATCTTACATTTCGATTAAATCAAGATGTCTCAAATGATGGTTCAGTTTATATTGCCTCTTCTGATAATAATAAATTATTTAATTTAACTTTTTTAGATAATCTTAATGCAGGAGTTAATTTTGTTGTTAGTTCAGACTATAATAATGTTTCAGATAGTTTATTTTCAGATTTTGATAATTATGCATTAATGATGGCAGTCGGGTCAGATAATAATTTAGTTTGGAATAATAATTTTGTAAATAATTCTGAAACAATAAGAAATTTGGGTGTAAATAATAATTTTAATTTGTCAAATCAAGGTAATTTTTATTCAGATTATGATAGTCCTCGAGAAGGATGCTTAGATACTAATAATAATTTAGTTTGTGATTCTAGTTTATCATTTGGTAGTTCTTTAGATAATTATCCTAATAATTATTATATAGATTCTTGTACTACTCCTGTTGAGAATTTATCAATTAATTATAGTTTGATTTTTTGTCCTGGAACATATAATTTTAATAACTATCTTTTTGGAGGGGTTTTAAATTTAACAACTGGAAACACCAGTCTTTATTGTAACAATACTATTTTTGATACTAATGGATCAACAGATTCCGTGATTGATCAAGATGATATAGAAGGAATTCATGTTAAGTCTTGCACATTTCAAAATTATGATTCTCCTTTGAATTTTGATAACATAACTGATTTAAGAATTGAAAATAATGTGATTATGAATGCAAGTTCTTGGGCAATTTATGCAGAAGGGTCGGATCAGATCATAACAAATAATGTTTTTAATAATAGTTCGTCAGTTACTATTCAAGGTGATCATTGGAGTTCTGATCCTATAATATTTGAGGATGCACTTAATGTTAATATTTCTAATAATTTGTTTGATGTTGATTCATCAATAAGTATTTCAAATGCAATTAATCCGATTATTTATGGAAATAATCTTTCAAATTTTTCAGATCAAGCTATTTTATTATATTCAATTGATGGCGGAAACATATCTAATAATAATTTAGAAGGAACGGGTACTGGAAGTACTGGAATTATTAATATAGTTACTAATTGTAGTGAATTTGGGGAGTTGGTTTCTAATTTAGTTATTTATGATAATAATATTAGTTTTGTTCAAGCAGGTATTGGTTTTATGGGTGCTAGAAATAATTCAATTTATGGTAATCATTTGTATAATATAACTCGATATGGTATTTTTCTTGCGGGTTGTTCTAGTAATAATAGTTTTGAATATAATAATATTTCAGGACGTAATCCTTCGCTTTATGGTTTATTTTTGATGGATATGAATGAATCTTTTGAAAATAATTCATTTTTGAGTAATGATTTTTCTGATTTTTTGTTTGGAGTATACAGTTATAATATTTCAGATTTTAATCAAATAAGTAATAATTCATTTCAAAATATTACTGATGGATTATATTTATTTAATGGAGAAAATTTTAATATTTCTAGAAATAAAATTTATGCATCAAATCAAAGTATCATATTTGATAGTTTTAATAACTCTAATGTTTGGTTGAACCATTTCTATTCTGGATTGTATGCGGTTAAAGAAAATGGAACGACTGCCGCAAATGAGTTTTGTGTATTAGATTCGGGAACTGGAGAAAATGAAGGAAATTTTTATTATGAAGATTTTAATTCTTCGACAGGTTTGTCTGCGAGTGATTGTGGTCCATTAAATATTACTATTCCTGGGGCTACACAATATCATTCAAGTAGTGTTGACTTGAATTGGACAAAACAATCAGGTATTTATTCAATAAATTATTATGTTTATTGGAGTAATGTTACTGATGTTTGGAATTTAGATGGAACTACTGCTGATTTAAATTATACTATGGATACTTCTAGTTTTGATGAGGGGAGTTATGATTTGAAAATTGTTCCTTTGGATTTATTTGCAACAATTAATGGAACTCATGATATTCATGATTTTCAATTTATAATTGATACTCAAGGACCAACAACTACTGATAACATATCTGATACTAGTCCATATGTTCCTTCAAGATATTGGTATATGGATGATGATCCTGAAATTTTATTGAATGCAACAGATACATTGAGCGGGGTTCATTATACTTATTACTGTAATTACAGTATTTATGATTCTGCTTGTGATACTGAATTTGGAGATAATAATACTAATTTGATCGAACAAACAAATCTAACAACTGAAGTTACTGTTTTTGGTGTTGTGAATAGTACTCGTCAATGGGCGATAAATTATTATTCTGAAGATTATGCGGGTAATAGAGAAATTCCTACTTTGTCTGAACAAATAAATGTTGTTTGGAATCATTACATTCAAAATACTTCTTGGTGGAATTCAACAATTGAAAATATTGGATCCATAATTAATAATTCAGATGTTAATAATTCTGTTATTAGGGATGTTTCCATTATTAAGGATAGTTTAATTCAATATTCTTTGATTGAAAATGATGCGTTAATTGTTGATTCGACAATTGTTTTATCAAATTTATTATTTGTTAATTTAACCAATTCAATTTTAAATAATTCTAATGTGACTGCATTGATTGGTTTAAGTTCAAATATTCAAGATTCAACAATTATCAATTGCACTGTAACAAATAGTAATATAACGAATTCGACCTTAAAATATGTTGGTGATTATGATACTCCTTGTGTGATTGAAGATTCAATAATTGAAGATTCAATTATTTATAATTCTGTAATTAACAATAGTTTTATTGATCCAACAACTATAATTGATAGTCGAGTTGAAAATTCAAATGTAACAAATTCATATTTAGAATATTCATTTATTAGAAATAGTATTTTTTGTGATGGATTTAGTCTATATGCAGGAGTTTCCGAAGATAGTGTATTAATTTCTGGACGAATAGAATATGGTGGAAACACATACTATTCACCTTATTCATTTGCAAATATTTGTGGAGTTGTAGCGCCAGTTCCTGTTGGAGATTTTAGTGTTGATAAATCAATTGTAAAAACAGGAGATTTGATTACATTTAGTTATGATGCAGGAGCAGTTGGTTATACTGTAACTTTTGATGGAAACCCATTAAGAAATTATACTTATACATTAAATGATTTTGATCATGATGGAATATATGAAAAAGAAATATTAGTTATGAATGCAAATAATTTAGAACAAACATTTAGAGCAAATGTTAATGATAATAAAGGAAATACCTTCCAATCAAATCCTGTAACTGTTACTCTTGATAATACAAATCCAACTGGAAGCATATCTATTACTGGAGAAAATGGGAGCAGTACAATAACTGGATCTCCAAATGTAATGCTGCAACTTGATTATTCGGATAGTAATGGGATCAATCAATGTAGATTTGCAAATGATAATTTTGAAGCATTACAAGGTGCTATTAATTTTACGCAATTTATAATAAATGGGTCATTTGATTACGCAAGAGATGTTAATTTTGGAGACTTAGATGGTGATGGGGATATTGATGTTTTGGGCGTTGCTTATCAAAATGATTCGGTTGTTTGGTGGGAGAATGATGGAACTGAAAGTTTTACTCAACAAGGCATCAACGAAAGTTTTGATGGTGCAGAATACATAGAAATTGTAGATTTAGATGGTGATGGAGACATTGATGTTTTGGGTTCTGCAGCAGGTGTTAATGATATTGTTTGGTGGAAAAATGATGGTGTTGGGAATTTTGTTCAGCATATGATTAATGATAGTTTTAGTTCGGCTGCAGGAATTGTGGATTCTGTAGATTTAGATGGTGATGGGGATATTGATATTATAGGTAATGCGGTTAATGGGGATGATATTGTTTGGTGGGAGAATGATGGTGATGAAAATTTTGTTCAACACATTATAAATAATAGTTTTGAATTATTTCAAATTTTTGAATTTGAACTTGTCGATTTAGATGATGATACTGATTATGATATTATTGGAGCAGTAGCTTCAGAAGATTTAGTTGTTTGGTGGGAAAATGATGGTGATGAAAATTTTGTCTCGCACACAATTAATGATTCATTCATAAGTGCTTCTGCAGTTAATGCTGTTGATCTTGATTTTGATGGGGATCTTGATATTTTAGGTACTGCAGGGATGAGTGATGATGTTGTTTGGTGGGAAAATGATGGGAGTGAAAGTTTTACCCAACATGATATTGACACTAATTTTAATGGAGCTAAAGATATTGAATCTATTGATTTAGATAGTGATGGAGATTTAGACTTTTTTGCGGTAGCAATTGATGATGGTGTTGCTTGGTGGGAAAATGATGGAAATCAGAATTTTACAAAACATGTTATTAATAGTAGTTTTAATGGTTCTTTTGCTTTAGCATTAGTTGATTTAGATGAAAACGGATATGTTGATATTTTAAGTGCTGCGATGAGAGATGATGATATTGCTTGGTGGGCACACAATTTAATTGCTGGATCTGAATGGCAGGAATGTGTTTCTGAGAAAGCATGGACATTAAGTTCTGGTTTTGATACTGAAAAAACAGTATTTTATCAAGTAAAAGATAATGCAGGAAATATTGAAACTTATAATGCAACAATTGAGTATAGATTAATTCAAGATTATACTCCTCCGACGAGTGTTCCGACTGTTTATGATGGGTTAAGTGGAGAAGATATTGATTGGGTAAATAGCAATACTACTTTAAGTGCTCATTGGACTAATTCATTTGATGAAATTTCTGAAACTTATTATAGATATAGGCTATATGAAAATGGTTCTTTGTGGTTAGAATTTAATAATGGAAATTATACTTCTGTTGGAATAAATACTTCTGTTACTGTGACTGGACTTAATTTAACTGAAGGGTTTGAATACAAGTTTGAAGTAGAAGCATACAACCCATATAACCTAAGCGCTTTGGCTGCAATATCTGATGGGCAAGTAGTAGATATAACAAATCCAAATTCAACAATAATTGAAAGTATGACTCATCCAGATAATGAAACTAGTTACAATAATAATAATCCTATTTTTAATTTTACTGCAGTTGATATTAATAATAGTGGAGTTCCATCGATTCAAAGTGGAATTTTAGGCTACAGTTATGTCCTTGATCAAAAACCAGGAACTGCGCCTGATGATTTTTTAGAACAAAGATATGAAGAAGAATTACAAGAAATGAATTCAAATGGAAATTCATTTATGCTTAAAGAAGATTCGGATGTAGAAACTACTCAATTTTATTCACAATTACTAGATAATTTTACGCAAAATCAATCATTAAAAATTAAAATCAAATTATTTGAAGAAGTAGAAGATTTAAGAGAAGATGTTTTAGTTCAGGCATATGTTGTAAGATTTGATGATTACGACGCGGATTTAGATGAATTTAATGATTCTGATTATACTATTATTTCAAATGTTGTATTACTTGAACGAGATATTGCTTATTCAGACTCATCAGATGATGCGGATATTTATTCTGTTGATTTGATGTTTAATGAAACAGTAAGTAATGAAACTTATGATATTTTTTTGGTTATTTCAGGTGTTGTTGGTGACGAAAATACAAATAATATTTCGATTGGAACTACAACAAAACCTAGTGACATAAATCAAAATACAAAACTTTTCTATGTTAATCAAACAGATGATTCATTAGTTGATTTAACTCAAGATTATGAACTTGCGATTGAAATTAAAAAAGTTGATATGGGTAATGAGTGGGAAGTAAGTTATGAAAATTTAGCTGATGGAACATATTATTTCCATGTCAAAACTCAAGACAATGCAGGAAATTGGGGTAATGTGAGTCACTATCAATTTAATGTTGATACTATTGGAATTCCTGTATCAATTATTTCCCCTACTAGCGGACAATCATTTTTATCTGACTTAATTGATGTGGTAGTTGAAGTAGATTCAAGTTCTAATGTTAGCATAATTTCAGAAATGGAGAATGGTTCAGTGTATGTTAGCGCAAATCAATCAGTAACCTCCACTGCAACATTTGAAAATATTTTATTAAGTGAAGGAACTAATGAGTTGTATGCAATATCTTATGATGAAAATAATGTTTCGGCTACATCTGTTCGAATTTTTGTTGTTAGTGAAAGTTTAACAGGCGTTGTTACAAATAAAACTTTGAATATAACTTTCCCTTGTACTGGTATTTCTGGAAGTGATACTCATTTGAATTATTGTGGTCCTTCAACCTATAAACTTGGAGTTGCATCTGAAGAAGATTCGAGTATAAGTCTTAATCGAATTGTTGCAGATACGTCAGAACATTCAATAAAAATATTTATGACAAAACCTGATTTTGATGCGGGTTCAGTAGAAGATCAACTTGATGATGATGAATTTTTAGATGTTGTTAGTCCTGCTTTTGGATTTAGACGAGAACCAGGAGAATATTTACTTCGAACTGACTTAAGATATATTGATTTAGTTTTGAGTGGAGACAAAAAAGTTGGCACGGGATCATATAAACTAGTAATAAGAAATAATGGTTTAACTTCCGATGGAAGACCTAATGTGACTATTCAAATAACATAATTTATTTATTGAAAATGATGTGAATTTATTTATGGTATGTATAAAACACTTTTTAAAAAATAAAAAAGCACAATATTATCTTTTTACTGCAGTGCTATTAATAGTGTTAGCAATGCTTATACTTAAACCAAATTCAGGAATAAAACAAACTCGAGAAACATTCACAAAATTAAAATCAAATTTTGAAATAGAAACGCCTGTTGTAATTAATCATGCTTTGGTGAGTGGCGAAAATTTAACTTCTGAATTTAAATCTTTTGAAACTAGTTTTCGTGATTTTTCGAGATTGAATGGTTTGCAAATTGAATTGTTTTATGTTCTTGTTAATGGGGATGAACGATTTATAGTGAATGAGATGTTTAATCAAATTGTAATTGTTGAATTAAATCAAACCTTAAATCGTAGTGAAGAATTGTTAACTACAAATAATGCTGTTGAAGAAAAAGTCAGTGTGTTATTTTATGATGATGAAAATAATCCTGTTCAGTATGTTTTTGATATAACTGATGAACCACATCAATTAGCTTATTTAATGAAATCCAAACGAGGAGATAACATTCGAATTTTTAAAAATGAAATTTAATAATAATAAAAATGAAAAAATGGTTTTGAAAAAAAGTTTAAACAGATCTAAAGTTTATGGTAAAAATAGTTTTGGATTTAGTTTTTTGATAAATAAAAAAGCAGCAGGACCATTTATTTCGTGGGTACTTGTCATGGCGTTTGCAGTTGCATTAAGTGCATTTATGTATAGTTTTATGGTCGATCATACAACTGAATCTACAAATGAAATAAAAAAAACAGTTTTTAATACTGACGAGTGCAGACAAGTAAGTTTAAGCGTCGAAAGCGTTTGTCAGAACCTAACAACGCAAGTTTTAAATATACAGATTCAAAATAGGAACTATAGAAGGATAGATTTGATAGATTATAGAATTTATGACGCTGACAAGAAACCATTAAGCACAAACAGCACGGAAATAAGTTTGAATCCTGATCGGACCAAACAAATAGAAGTAACAGGAATAACACAAGAATTGGGAATGGTTGAAGTGATTCCAATAGTTAAGCGTGAAGATTTTACAATAATTTGCGCTGATAGAAAAGCAAGCTCAACAATTATTGAAGATTGCAATACTTAAACCCTGAAAAGGAGGTAAACAAATGGCAACTAAAAAAAGAGGTAAGAAAATTCCGCGAGAAGTTGTGGAGTTGGAAGTAGAAAAAAGCCGTTTAAATAGAGAAAAGTCAATGCTTGTAATGAACAAAAGTTTAATACTTTATTTTTGTTTTATGTTTGTTGCAGTATTAGGTTTTATCAACGGCTATATTTCTAGAACATTATTAAATGTTCTTATTGTAATGGGATTAGCAGTACTGATCGTTGGTGCAGTTCCATATATCAAAACAATGCATTCAGAAGAGTCAAGATTAAATAAGTTAATTGACATCATGATGAGGCAATGAGGTGACAGAAATGGAAAAGAAAACCGTACAATTCTTTGCGACAAAAAAAGGAGTATCTCCATTAATCGCAACAGTCCTGCTCATAGCATTCGCAGTAGCACTAGGTGCAGTAGTAATGAACTGGGGAAGAGGATATGTTGAAGATACTGCAGATGCTGCAAAAGATCGAAGTGATCGAGAAATAATGTGTTCATCAGAAATTGATTTGGATATTGTATCTATTGATGGAGTAAGTCAAATTTGTTATAATAAAACAGTTTCAGGTAATTATACTATTTGGTCAATTTTAGAAAATAGGCGATCAAGAACAATTGAAAACGTTTCCATAAGAGTTATTGGTGAAAATAGTAAAGTTCCTCAAACCGGTTTTTTAGGTATCGAGTTAACTGCTAATGGTGCTGACTTAGGAAATTTTAGTTATGAATACGCAGCTATGGGAGTTCCAGCACAAGTTGTGTATACTCCTTATGTTCGAATTGGAGATACAGTAGTTCCTTGTTCTGGAAATGTTGAAAAATATAAATCTCTTGTTAATTGTAGTGAAATTTGGTAAAGCTATAATTTTAAATTTTTTTTCATCTTTTTTTAATTTTGATAATATAGAAGTGACATGATAATGGCAGAGTCTAGAAGTAAAAAATATAGTTTAATGATGTTTTTAATAACTTTGTTCATAGTACTCGCAATTTTTTTAGGTTCATATATTTATAAAACATATAGTTCATCAATTGCATTTTCAACAGAAGGAACTGAATCAGTTATGAATTGTGGAAGTTATTCATATAAAATTTCCGAGTTGGATTTGGATGAAGATAAATTATTTTTTGTATTAGAAAATTCAGCAGGTGATAGTATTGAATATTTGATAATTGAATCTGGAGATTATTATCATAAAGAATTTATTGCAGGGATTGGACATGGGGAAAAAAGAGAACTTGAATTAACTAATGTGTCCGTAAGTGGAGTAGTTGAATTTTATCCTGAAGGTTGTAAAAAACATAATTCAAAAAAATTCAAAATATCTTAATTATTTAAAATTAAATTATTATAATTATTTTTTAATCATACGATGAAATTTTTCAAAAATAGGAGGAAAAGAGGACAGATATGGATTTCTGCAATTTTGTATATTTTGATAATCACAGTTGTGATGACCATTGTTATAAGAGCTGGAACTCCTGTAATTGAAAAATTACAAGATAAAACCTCATTTACTCGAACAAAAAATCTTTTTTTAGCAGTAAACGAACATATTAAAGATGTAAGTCAAGAAGGTGCCGGGTCACAACGAGTAGTTCCTTTAGAAATTGAAAAAGGAAATTTGCGAGTTGAAGAAGGAGCTCTTACTTGGGATATGTTAACTGAAGCGCGAATTGTAGAAACAGGGTCTGAAGTTGATTTGGGTGATTTAAAAATTACTGCAAACTCAGATGTTACTGCAGTAGAATTAACTGATTCATATTTATTGCAAAATAAATTTTTAACAATTTATTTAATTAAATGTGAAGATCGTGGAACTTGTATATTAAATTCTACAGATCTTATTAAAAATATTACGTTCACAAATGTTGATTCCAATACTGAATTTACCGAAATTGGTGGTTTTGATATTGGTCTTTCAGAAGGAAGCTGGAATTATACTGGTTTTTCAAAACTTGAAGATTCTGGCGTAAATATGGGGAGTGCAACCGTATTATATTTTATTAATAATACTGATGAAGTTGCATATACCATAATTGAGTTTAATTTAGAAAGTAATCGTGATTTTATTCAAGCAAAAATTAGATAATTATGATATGCATTATTATTATTATTGAAAATTATTAACATTAAAAGTTTAAAAATAATTTTTTTAAAATTATATTGAGACGATAAATATGGACTTTCATTTATGGAAAAAACAAAAAGAAAAAGTTGTTGATCAAGCTAGTCAAGGAAAGGTAGTTCCAACTGAGCAAGGACCTGTAGTTTCAGGCAGTCAAGAAAATGTTTTGCCTGCTAATCAAGAAAATGTAAATTCTGAAGCAGTGAATGGCGCTCCCGAACAAATTCCAAAACCTACTTTAAAACAAACTGAAGCTTCACTTAATAAGCCCATAGGGAATCTTGGTAGTACTGCCGATGTTAATCCTGCTAATTTAACTCAAGAATCAACTCAAGAAAATTCTGAATCTGAAATGATGCAAGAAAGTTTAAGTAAGGAGCCTGAAGATGTTAAAATAGAACAAGGATCTGATGATAATAAGAATCTTTCTTCAACAGAACTTGCTGCACAAACAAAAAAAGCATATGAAATTGTTAAACCAATTAAAAAAGCTGAAAGTAACTCTTCAGATGATTCCGCAGATGATGCTGAAATTGAAACTGATTTAACTGAAATTAAAACAGATACATTCTATATTGATCTTCGACCCAGATTAATTAAATTACCTCCTTTTGATAATCCTGCAGCAATTAATGTGAGATATCCAGTTTTACCTCCATTTGCATTTATTCATATTTATTGGGATAAAAAAGAAAATGAATTAATTTATGAAGTAGAAGAACCAGTACTTGATAAAGCAGAAAAGGAATTACTAGAATTAATTATTCTTGGACTTGAAGAAATTATTAATATTAGTTATGTTAAAGCTGCAAAGACAAATTTACTTGTTAAATATTTAGAACAAAATGTTCAAAGTATTCTAATTGAGTTAGGTGCTAAAATTTCTATTGATACATATAAAAAAATAATGTATTATGTTTATAGAAATAGCGTTGGTTTTAATGAAATGGAACCTTTACTAAATGATTATTATGTTGAAGATATTGAATGTAATGGCCTTCATTTTCCACTGTACATTGTTCATAGAAAATATCAAAATTTAAAAACCACAGTTATATTTAATTCATCAAGTTATTTAACTGATTTTGTAGAAAAACTTGCTCAACGAAGTGGTCGTTATATTTCTTATGCAAAACCTTTGCTTGATGGGACATTACCTGATGGATCAAGGGTAAATGCAACTTATACTGAAGATATAACAACTAGAGGACCGACATTTACTATTAGGAAATTTACTAAAGAGCCGTGGACGCCAGTTCATTTAATTCAATTTAAAACAACGAGCCCTGAAGCATTAGCGTTTACATGGATGGCAATTGAAAACAAATTTAATGTAATGACTATTGGAGAAACAGCATCAGGAAAAACTACTTTTTTAAATGCAATTGCTACATTTATTCCTCCTGAAGCAAGAATATGTTCTATTGAAGATACTCGAGAATTGAATTTACCTCATATAAATTGGTTACCTGCAGTAACAAGGAGTGGGTTTGGGATACCTAATGTTTTAGGTCAACAAGTAGGGGAAATAACTCTTTTTGATTTGTTAAGAGAAACATTTAGGCAAGCTCCTGATTATGTAATTGTAGGAGAAGTTCGTGGTGAAGAAACATATGTTTTATTTCAAGGAATGGCCTCTGGACATCCAAGTTTTGCAACTTTCCACGCAGCGTCAGTACCAACTTTAGTTAAGAGACTTGAAACTCCTCCTATTAATTTATCTCCGTCTCTTGTTGAAAGTTTAGATCTAGTTATTGTGTGTGCTCATGTTAAAACACCTACAAGAAATTTTAGACGAATGAAAGAACTTGATGAAATAGAAACAGTAGAAGGAAATTTAGGTGCTGCAAAATATAATCCTCTTTTTGTTTGGGATTCTGTAAAAGATGTAATAAATTATAATCATAACTCAGTAGTTTTTAAAAAAATAACTCAAGTTACTGGACTTACTGATAAAGAACTTGAAATGGAATTAAAGAAACGATCATTACTTTTGAAAACAATGGCTGATAGAAATTTATCAAACTTTCATTCATTTAGTAAAGTTATCAATAATTACTACAAAAATCCTAAAATGGTATTAAAACAATTTGGAATAATTAAATAAATAATAATTAGTATGAACTAACATCATTATTTTCGAGCAAGATTATCTGTTTTTAATGAATATAATTTTTTGTTTGATTATGTTTTATGGGGAAAATACGTAAAATGAAAATTTCTCAACAATTACAAATCGTGAAAAAGAATATTGAAGAGATAAATACTTTATTTGAATTATATTCAGAAGATGTTTACTCAAAACCTAGAAGTGAAACTGAAGCAAAAGCAAAGCGAGAAGAAGCTAAATATATTAGGGATAGAATACTTAAAATATCCCTCGCTAATAAAGAAATTTTATCGGGATTAGAAAAAAAAGAAAAAATTTAGTTTTTTTTGATTTAAAATGAATAATATTAAAATACTTTTGAAGAAAATAAGTGATTTTGTAGATGAAATAAATACTTACGAGTATCAAAAAAATAATTTTTTATTAGAACTTGAAAAACTATTTTCTAAATATCAAAAAGGACATTTAAAGTACTTTGAATATGAAAAATTAAGTGAGAAATTATTAAAAGGAAAAACGAAAAAAGACTGGATAAAATATTACAATAGTTATATTTATGATTTATTAAACAAAATAGAAGCATTAAACACTCAAGTATTTTATGAAACATATAATGATCATAATTATTCAAAAATTAAATTTGGAATGAAAGTTGAACCTGATTCTGTTGAAGTCATTCCTAAAATAAAATCAAAAAAATTAGATTCTGTACTTGCACCAGTTCCACCGTTACAAAAACCATTAGTTAAAAGAAAAATTCATGGAGTATCAATGCAAGATAGTGATGAATCTATGTCTCAAAATGATATTTCTGCAGTTGTTGAAGTAAAACCAACATTATTTAAAAAACTAATTTTGTTTTTGAAAAAAATATTTGTACCTGGATCTGCTGTCAAGTCATCGTCTAAGAAAAAATCAAGTCCGATAATTTCGATTAAAGAAAAAGAAGCAGGCGTTAAAGAAAATAAACAAGTAAGTTCTGCAAAACATCAATTGAATGTTGAGCAGTTTTCTATATTTAGGCAATTATTGAATTTATTGGGTTTTAAACGAAGAAAATTAGACTCCATCTCTAAAAAGGAAGGAGTTAAATCTCGTAAAAAAGATGTTTCAAAAACTCACAAACAAACATTGTGGGATAAAATTTTAGGAATTTTTAGAGGAAAATCTGCGATTGAAGGAGTTAAACTTGATTCTAAAAAAGATAAATCTGCTGATAAAAAAACCTCTTTGATTAAAAAAGAAGAAGAATCATTTAACGATGTATTGGGAACTTTTTTCGGATGGGCATTTATTAAAGAGAAATTGTTTAAATCAAAAAAAGATGAATATATTTCAAAAATTAAAAAAAATGTTCCTCTATCAACGTTGGAACTTGAACGAGTACGGCGTAAAACTCATGTGAAAGTGAGTGATCAAGTAGAACATATTACTGCTACAATGCTTCAAAAAGAAGCAAAACGAATAAGAGCAATACTTGAATCAAGAAAATCCTATGCCATATATAAGCCATCTATTTGGGGTCAATTAGCAAATGTAACTATTAAACGATTGAGTTTGTGGTTACTTGAAACATTCCCTGATCTTTTTAAAACACTATATAACAATATTCGATTGGCTAATTTGAAAATTTTATCTAATACGTATGTAAATTTAATGGTATTTTTTGTAATCTTTTCAGGAATTTTAGGTTTAGGATTTTTTTCAGTATTTTTTGGAGTATCAGGTTTGCCATTTAAAATGGTTGCTGCAAGAACATTTGCTTTTACATTAATTGCTATGGTAGTTACAGCAGTTGGTTTTTGGCAATATCCTCCAAGTATTATTTCAACGCGTCGAGCAAGCATTAATTCAAATTTACCGTTTGCAGTAAATCATATGTCTTCAGTTGCTTCATCAGGAGTTCCACCAACAAAAATGTTTAAACTTATAGCAAAAAGTAAAGAATATGGTGAGATAAGTGTTGAAATTGAAAAAATTGTAAATTATGTAGAAGTATTTGGGTATGATTTTATTACTGCATTAAGAACAGTTTCCGCGACAACCCCGTCTGATGATTTTAGAGAATTTTTTGATGGAATTGTATCTACTATTCAAAGTGGAGGAGATATTAAAGATTTTTTAACTCAAAAAAGTAATGAGTTAATGGATAAATATAAATTAGAACGTGAAAAATATACTGAAACAATAGCTACATTTTCCGATATTTACACTGGACTACTAATTGCTGCACCGCTATTTTTTGTAGCTGCATTATCTTTAGTTGGAATGCTTGGTGGGCAAGTAGGCGGTGTTGATGTAGAAGTTGTAATTGTAGTCGGAACATATATTGTCATACCTATTTTGAATGTTTTATTTATAATGTTTTTATCCATGTCGCAACCAGATAGTTAAATTGCAATTAGCTAATTAAATTTAGAAATTATTTATTTAATTATATTTGCGAATTGATTAATTTTTTCCAATATGATTATAAATATCAATATGAATTGTTATCATAATTAAAGAAAATAAATAATAATATGATTTAAGAAAATAAATATAAACATAATTAAAGAAAATAATTATTAATATAATTTAAACTAATAAATATAAAAGGTTAAAATGCATTTACGATTCGAACTAAGACATATTTTGGCAATTTTATTAGGTGTAGCTGTGTTAGTTGTAGATTTTATACAATTTAAGTCAACACTTTGGTTTATTCCTTTAATAATTGTTTCAGCATCAATTGCTTGGAGTCAGTTTTGGGTAGATTTTTTTGCATTTAGAAAAGAACAAAAAGAAATAGAAGCACAGTTTCCTGAATTTGTACGAAATTTGGTTGGAAGTGTAAAGAGTGGAATGCCAATTTCCAAAGCAATAATTTATGTTTCAAAAATGGATTATGGATCATTAACTCCTTATGTTGTTAAGTTAGCAAATCAAGTAGAATGGGCAATACCTGTTCATAAAGCATTGAATAATTTTTCTAGAGAAACAAAAAATAATATTATACGTCGTGCAATATCCACAGTTATTGAAGCGGAAACTAGTGGTGGAAATATTGAAGATGTATTAACTCAAGTAACAGATTCAGTAATTGCAATTAAAAAAATTAAAGAAAAAAGAAAAGCATCCATTCATGGACAAATAGTTCAAAGTTATATTATTTTTGTTGTGTTTGTCGCAGTACTAGTTGTAATTCAAAACTTATTAATTCCTTATATCGTAAATATGTCATCTGCTGATGTGAATGATATAGAAGGAATGGGTAGTAGTGAGATTGAGGGAGGCGGCGCTATGGGCGGATCGGAACTTTCTGCTGTTACTGAAAAAGTTGATATTAAATTTAGTGATGTCGGTACATTTTTTGGAACAATGGCTCGCTGGTTTGTAAGTATACGTGGTGTTTTTCTGATGTTATCATTGATTCAAGGATTATTCGCAGGGATGGTTTTGGGTAAATTATCTGAAGGAGAAGTAAAAGCCGGATTAAAACATAGTTTGATTATGATGACTACTGCATTTTTTGTAATTAGTCTTGCACAAGGAGCATTGACTTATTAGTTTAATTAATGCAGGGAATTAGTTTTTTGAATTTTAGCAGACTGAATTGCTATTTTTTTTTAAGGTGAGATAAATGATATTAACAAAAACTGAAATTCTAAAAGAAATAAAATCAAAGCGAATAAAAATAACTCCATTTAAAAATTTAAATTTAGGTCCTGCATCATATGATTTAACTTTGGCAGATGAATTTAGAGTTTTTAAAAAAAATGTAGATTTTTTTGAAGTAACCAATGAAGCAGATTTTCATAGAGTAACAAAAAAAATAACTGCAAAAAACTATATGTTAATGCCAGGTGAGATGATACTTGGAATCACTCGAGAAAAAATATCAATACCTGAAGATATGTGTGGTTGGCTTCAAGGAAGAAGTAGATTTGCGAGAGTTGGTCTTACAGTTCACATTACTGCTAGTTTTATGCAACCAGGAATTAATAATAAACAAGTATTAGAAATTTTTAATGCTGGACCAATTCCTTTAAAATTATGTGTTGGAACTAAAGTATGTCAATTAATTTTTCAAAGATGTGAAGGTAAAGCAAAATATAAAGGCCGTTTTCATAAACAAATTAAACCTTAAAAATAAATTTTGATTTTTAGATTTGGATTAAATCAAACATAATTGTAAAGAAACCACATAAGTAAACTAATTAAACCAAAAATAATTAGTATTGCAAATAATCTTTTGAAAAATTCAGTGATTTTTCTTTTTTTCTTTTTTCTTAATATTTTTTCTCTTCGTTTTTTTTGTAAGTATTGATCATATTTAGTTTTTACACGAAAAAGTTTTACGGGATATTTAACGCCTTTAAATTTATGTGCTCCTAAAAATATGTGATTAACTTCATTTTTATTCATCATAGAAAAAACACTTTCACTAAAAACTATTTGACCTGCTTTTGCAGCACCTTCAATTCGAGCAGCAGTATTAACTGCATCACCATAAATGTCTTGATTTCTAATTATTACTTCGCCTGCGTGAAGTGCAACTTTGATGTGTAATGGTTGAGGAATTTTTTTTAATTTATTAAATTCTTTAAATGAATGAATTAATTCAATACCGCAAATAACTGCATCTGTAGCTGATTTGAATGTAACTAAATACGCATCCCCTATTTTTTTTATAACTCTTCCAAAATATTTTTGAAATGTGGGAATTGAAATAGAATCAAAATAATCATGCATGAGTTTAAACTGAGTTCTACTTAATTGAGTTGTTTTTTTAGTATATCCTGCTATATCTATGAACATTATAGTTAAGATTTCTGAGTCAGGAGTCATATTCTTGATTTTAGAGGTGGTTGCTTATAAAGATTACTGTGCATTTTGTTAGTTTTTGACTTTGTTTTGGGTTTGTTTTGGGTGTATTTTGGATTTATTTTGATTTTGTTTTGAGTTTGATTATAGGTTTGGTTTTGTCTTGAATGAACTTTTTTGTTTTAGTTTGTGTTTTTGAAGTGACCTATCTAAAAACATTTAAAAATGAGTAGAGTTTATTGGATTTTATGGAAATTATTCTCAATGTTAAGAAAACTGTGGATCAAAATGCTCAAGAATACTTTGAAAAAGCTAAAAAAGCTCGAAAAAAGTTAAAAGGAGCGTTAGAAGCGATTGAAAAAAGTAAAAAGAAATTATTAGATGCAGAGAAAAAAGCAGAAGAAAAAATAAGTGATTTAGAAACTCGTGAAAAAGAAGAAAAAGAAAAATTTGATAATCAACGAAAAAAAGAGTGGTATGAGAGTTTAAGATGGTTCAAAAGTAGTGAAGGATATTTGGTTGTTGGTGGGCGTGATTCTACTACAAATGAAATCGTAATTAAGAAACGAACCGATAAAACTGATTTAGTGTTTCATACAGATATGGCGGGAAGTCCATTTTTTGTTATTAAATCAGGTGGTACGGATGTTGATCTAAAAAAAGATGCCGTGCAAACAATACAAGAAACTGCAGATGCAACTCTTTGTTTTAGTCGTGCTTGGAAAATGGGTTTTAGCTCAACTGAAACATTTTATGTGAACCCTGATCAAGTAACAAAAGATGCAAATCCAGGTGAACATTTACCAAAAGGAGCTTTTATGATTCGAGGTAAGACTAATTATCTTCAACCAAAATTAAGTCTTGCAATTGGAATGACAAAAGAAGGACAAATAATGTGTGGGCCAGAACCTGCGATAAAGGTACATTGTGAAAAACATGTTTTTTTAACTAATGGTGGTGATGAAAAACCAGGTGCGATTTCAAAAAAAATTCAGAAAATAATTGGTGGAGACTTAGATGATATTATTCGAGCACTACCTGGATCTGGAGTGAAAATAAAAAAATAATTTTAATTAAAATTAATTATAATTTAACTTAATTATGATTTAACTAAATCATAAGTTAAATGTGTGAAGTGATTATTTTTAGAAATAAAAAATTCAAAAAAAATAAAAAAGATTTTCTAGAGTTTAGTTTGGTCTTGTTAATTGCTTTGTTTAATTTATCCGCCTGCACTAGTATAATTTTTCATAGCCCAATTCCAAAGCAATAATGAAAAACTAAAAAATCCAATAACTGGTAAAATAACTTTAATTAAACCTAACGCTGTTACTCCATGAAGTATTGCGGTTGCAGGATAATGTGCTGATATTGCCATTGGAAAAATAAATGTCATCGTAAATTGAGTTGTAGCGCCAAAAATGTTTAATGGATATCTTGCAAATTTTGAAGCACCCCAAAATAAATCAAATAAACCCCAACTATTTACTACTAAAAACGAAATAGCTGAAATCAAAATCATTATTGAATAATGGAATAATACTCCAAATAGTATTAATACAATATACCAAAAAATACCTGTCGCAGTCATTACTGCACTTAACTTAAGTCCTGACCAAATTATTAAAAATAATCCTACTGCAACTTCTGCAAACCCATCAAGATCCCATGCACTAAATGTTAAAAATAATAATGGGTTAAATGGCTTTATCAAAAATTGATCGAATTCTCCATTACGAACATTTTCGATAACTCTGATTGGAAACTTTACAAAAAATGCATGATTTAAACCAAATACTAATGTGAATGTTCCAGTAAAAAAAATGAACTCCTCAAAAGTCCAACCAGGAATACCACTTGAAGTATTATAGATTAAAATTGCAATTAAAGGACCTAATAAGTCAACAAGAGCCATAGCTATACATTTTATGATAAAGTTCCACTTGTAAGCCATATCTGAACTAAGTTCAAGTGCTAAACTTTTTTTCCAAATTTTTAAGTATCGTCTAAATCTCATTTTAAGCACCTGATCCTGAAAACTTTTTAATTGCAGACTTCCATAAAATCTTAGCACAAATGTATAAAAATAAGGCCCATGCCACTTGAACTCCTACAACTATTAGGATATTTTCAAATCCTGCTCCAGTAAATGTATATTTGCCTAAATAAATGTTAATTGGGACAAATCGCATATATTCAAATGGAAGGAAATGTGATATGTTTTCCCACCAACTTGGGAAAAATGTTAAAGGAAGTAAACCTCCGCTTAACAATAAAATAAATCCTCGCTTAAGTCTTCGAACACCGCGAATACGCTGTAACCAAAAAGCACAAGTACCAATTAAAAAACTAATTAGGAAAATAATTAATGATGCAACTAGTACTGTAAATGCGCTAATTCCTAAATAAATCCAGGATGTGAAATTTAAATCCAGGATAAAATGTGCACCTATTGCGATTGGCACTGCTTGAATTGCAAAACTTAACATCTTCAAACCAGTTTCAAAACAAAACTCATTACGAAGATAGCTAATAGGTCTAAGTAACCAACCAACCATATTACCTTTTACAATTTCATGTTCTAACCATGCATCAACATCACTCCATACAAAGAAACTAACAATCATGCTCAGCACAAAATAAGTTACTAGTTCTTCAAATGTGTATCCTCTTATTATTGAAACTTCTGAAAATGCATAAATTGATTTCCATAAAAAGTAAAAGATAAACAAAGAGATTGGAGTTGTAACTAATGCAATAAAAAACTCAAACTTATACGCAAGTGCAATTTTTATTCCTGCAAAAACAGTTCCTGTGCTTTTTTGCCATTCTCTTCTTAGTTTTTCTTTCGTTTGTTTAAATGTCATTTTTCTTTTTTAATAATTAAATAGATAAATCAGTTTTGCAGTAATCAATTGTTTTTTTTGTTTTTTGAAAACTGCAATTAAATTGATTTATCCTTTGCGGTGTGTTAATTATCTACTGTAATCTTTCCTTGATTTTTTTCACTAAAGATCTTTTGAATAATTTCTTCAATAGGGGGATCCTCAATAATCAAATCTGCGCATTCAAACAGTTTTAATAACTTATCAATTGCATTTTTGATATGAGTTGTCTTTGTATTTACTTCGATCTTTAATTCATATTTTTCTTGACTGATTATTTTACAACCTTTCATCTTAAATCCTTTAACTGGACTTTCAGACTTTACATGAATTATTTTCGAATTAAGATATTTTTTCTTAATTGTATCTAATAATCCGTCATAAACAATTATTCCATGATTAATAATAATTATTCGTTTACAAAGTCGTTCAATATCCTGCATGTCGTGAGTTGTTACTACAAAAGTTGTTTTTTCTCGTTTGTTTATGTCAAGTATGAAATCTCTTAGCAAATCTTTAGCAATTACATCTAGTCCGATGCTTGGCTCGTCAAGGAAAACAAGTTTAGGGTTGTGAAGTAATGCATTAATTATTTTGCACTTCATTCTTTCTCCTAATGAAAGATCTCTTACTGGCGTATTTGTAATTGAAGTTACTCCTAATAATTTTGTCATTTTTTTGAGTCTATTTTCGAATTCCTTTTTTGGGATGTCAAACAGTTCTTTACTTAACGCAAAAGAGTCTACTGGTGGTAAATCCCACATGAGTTGAGGTTTTTGACCGAAAACAACACCTATATTTTCAACATATTTAACTCGATTTTTCCAAGGAGTATAACCTAATACTGTAACTTTTCCTTCAGTTGGGAAAAGAACTCCTGAAAGAGTTTTAATTGTGGTTGACTTACCTGCACCATTGGGTCCTATAAGTCCTACAATTTCGCCTTTTTTAATTTCAAAACTTACACTTTTCAAAGCTTGTTTGTATTCATAGACGCGATTAAAAATACTTTTAACTGCATTCCATAAACCTTCATCTCTTTTGTGAGTTTTGTAGGTTTTTTTTAAGTCATCAACTGCAATGACAACTGTCTTTGTTTTTTTTCCTTTGTTTGTTTGGGGTTTGTATGATTTCATAATAATCACCTGTGATAATTTTTGTTTAATTTTTAATCTTTTTAATCATATTTTTTGAAAATTTAAAAGCATTCATCTGCTTTAAAATTAATTTGTGAGACATTAATCACTCTAATAGTCGTATAAATTTGAAACAACCCAAAAAAATGAATTTTAAGTTTTGTTAGAGCGTCGTCGTGTCTTTCAAAACTTGGCCGCGGTAGAAAACAAATAAAGCTAGGCGAATGGGCTGTATCATTGATTAATCATTCCATATACCATAGCAATCACAAAATAAACCGAAGTTTTCATTATTTATAAATATTTCTTTTTTGTAACTTGTTATTTTTATTTGGTAGAAACATTTTCTTTCCTTATATTATATTATTATAATGTTTTATTATTATATTATATTTTTTTTATAATATTTTATTTATTTTTTTATAATATAAATTATTTTATTGTATATTTGATTGTTTTATTTTTTATTCTGTCGTCGAGAATAGGGATCAAAACTCTTAAATACTATTTCGACTTTTTTTATTTTTATGAGTTTAACAAATCAATCAAAAACTAGAATTATTGATTTTGTTAAATTGTTTTTCGTATTTATTTCTTTTAAAGCAAATGCTGCTGCAGGTATAATTTCTGCGTAGCTTTAGCTCTTTAGTTTTTGTTGATTTGATTTTTGTTTATTTTGTTCTTAAACTTTTGAGATGAAACTAAAATTTGCAGTTTTATTTTCGTTAACTTCAATTTTGTTGTTTGGTATTTTTTTACTAAGGCTACGCGAATGATTATTTTTAGATTGATTGCTATTGTGCAGTTTTTTCTAAGACTTATGTCAAAATCTTTCTTTTTTTGTTGTATTTTGGAGGATAAACAACTAGAAAAGGTGATAAGTATGCCGATGCCGCATCATGTTCAAAAAAAATTAATTCAAGAAAGAATAAAAGATAAATTTGGAAATCAAAGAACAAAAGAATTGAAAAAAGCATTATCTGAACTCCCTAATTATTCGAGTGGACCTTATGCAGATCTAAGAAATTGGGTTAAGCAGTTAATTGAAGGAACAAAGATTCGAAGTAAGGTGAGACATCGAGATTGGTTAGGTATTAAGCGAGAAGGTGAAGCGCAAATAATGCTTGTTGGACCTCCCAATATTGGGAAAAGTTCATTGATTAAACACTTGACTGACAAACAAATCAAAATAGCAAATTATGCATTCACAACATTAAAACCGATACCTTCGACATTAATTTACGATGGAATAGAGATTCAATTAGTTGAAATACCTGGTTTGATTAAAGGTGCGAGTGAAGATCGCGGAGGAGGGAAGAGACTCCTTGGAGTGATACGTGAAGCAGATGGACTTGTGCTAATGTGTGATTTGTCAAGATCTGTTAGAGAATTAACTGAGATTTTGTTTGAATTAACTAAATCTAATATTGATAAACCATTGTTGATTGTAGGGAATAAAGCAGATTTGCCAGGATCGAAGAAAAATTATGAAAAATTAGTTCGTGAAGGCTATAAAGTACTACCCGTATCGGTTAAGCTTAATAAAAATTTAGATGTATTGAAAGAAAAGTTGTGGGACTTGACTGGACTTATGAGGGTTTATACTGAAAATAATGAACTTCCTTTGGCAATTGAATCTGGTGCTATGATTAAAGACCTTGCAACAAAAGTGCATAAAGATTTTTTAGAAAATTTTATTTGTGCTGTTGTTGTTGGGGGTAGTGTCAAATTTGATCATCAACAAGTGGGTCTTGACCATGAACTTTTTGAGGGTGATCGAATTAAATTTGTGTTAAGAAAATGAAATTGTTTTTTTTATATTTTTTTTATATTTGTGGCGTTGGTTATTCTGATGGTTTTACCTATTTATAAGCTTTTTGGTTATTTAGTCACTTTGCAGTGGTAATTAATGGAAACATTTAAATATGATGAAAAATTCAAGCGTTTTGATATTATGGGGCTAGTAAGAACAATATATCAAAAAGTGGTGAGAGAAAGACTTCTTAATCCGCGAAAGGTGTATCCTTATGCTATAGTAGGTTTAGCAGCAAAAATTGCTTTTAGTTCTTTATTTGGTGGTGGATCTGGTGTGGATGATCAAATTCAAGTTCCTGATTTAAAATCAAATCAAGCTCAAGTTCGAACCGTTGATACTACTCAATTAGAAAGCAGTGCTAGTTTTGAATTTAATAAATTACTCGGGTCTGCCGGTTCAGATAGTACTACTTTTTTAGAACCCAATCTTGAATTACCTGAACCAAAAATAGATGACTTTGATTTGAGTGCAAAATCAATTTCTGATAATATGCAACAGTTCAAACCTGTGCAAGTAGCAAAAGATCTTGAAGATATGAATTTGCATGAATTTTTTTTGAAATACGGGCTACAAATGGAAGTTGAAGGAGACTTTTTTGTTTTATCTGATGCTGAACTTAAAAGAATTGCAAAAGGAACTCAGTGGACTCCTAAAGAAGTTAAACATTATATTATGAATAATAAACTTAGAGATTTAATCTATCCTAAATTTTATACTAACATCGAATATGCGCAAGCTTGTAACAGCACTATTGATCCATTATTTTTGGAAGGAATACTTTGGCAAGAAACTAAAGGTGGAACTTATGTGGGAAAACATGATGGGTGTAATTCAGTTGGTGCTTGTGGGCCTTGGCAATTAAAAAAAGAAGCACCTGTAGAACTTACCAAAACATTAATTTCTCAAAGTAGTAAATCAAGGGGATTTCGTGAAATGTATGGTGCTTGTGTTGCGCCTCACTTTGATTTATTATTTGGTGATTCAACTCTACTTTTAGATTTAAGAGATATTAATCAAGCAGTGTTTGATTTAAAAGATTTAGTGAATCTTGAAATGGAAACTAATACTGCTACAATTAAAAGTAAAAAAGTTTGGCCTGCAGGAAGTGAAATTTATGCGCAGTTAAGACTTGAAGGAAAACAAGATCGACAAGTTAATAGATACTTATCTTCACTTAAAGGATATGTTGAACGGGTAATTAATTTAACTCATGGCAGAAGTCAAAAACAAGTATCTCATTTTTATCAACAACTTGCAAAATACGATAATGAAGAATTCAGTCAAACATTAAAAATAGTACTTGCGAGAAATTCAGATAATCCTGAGGATTTATTTGATTTGTTAAATCCTGGTTCTGTATTAAAACAGTATGATTCAAAAACAGTTGCAACTGCAGTTGAAGATGTTTGGCAAAATGTTGCGTATAGAAATTCATTTAATGCGGCATCTGCTGGAGCATTTTTGAATTATTTAGATTATAGATTTGAAGACTATTCTGAAGGAGATGATTCTAAATTGGGATTGAAATTCAAAAAAGCATATTCTAAATTACAACCTCCTGAAATGAAAGAATTATGGATAAAACTTGCATACAGTAGAGGAATTAGTAAAGCACATAAACTTGCTATGAATGGGAAAATTAAACCTGATGGGTATTATGAAGCATCAAGTGCATATGCGGGTAAGGCAGGACAATTTAATTCTGGATTATATGCAAGTCCCACCTTAACTCAAAATTATGTGGGAGTTAAAGGTCCTGCAAAAAAACCTAAACTTGTACAAATGCAATTAAGAAATTTTGCACCTCGAGCAAGGTAGTTTTCTAAAAATATATAAATAATGAAACTTTTTCTTAAATTATGATAACAACCGCTGAGATGATTGAATTAGAAAATCAAGCAGAATTAAATGGGATGTCTAAACTTGACTTGATGGAAAAAGCAGGCGAGGCTATTTCTGAGGAAATTCAAAAACGTTATGATAAAGATCAAAGAATTTTATTTATGTGTTTTCATGGCAATAATGGTGGAGATGGTTTTGTTGCGGCAAGATACTTGGCTGACTGTGGATATAAGGTTAAATTAAGTTTTATAGGTGATGCAAGTAGTTTAAAATTTGAAGCAGAAACTAATCTTAAAAGATTGTATGAAATTCAAAAAGAAGAAAACAAAGAAATTTTTGTAAAATCGGTTGCTGATTTGAAGTGTGACGTTGTTGTTGATGCATTACTTGGCATTGGTGTTGAAGGTGAATTAAGAGAACCAATTACCACTGCAGTTCAATGGATTAATTCAAGAAAAGTAGAAAAGATTTCAATTGATGTTCCAACAGGAGTTAATCCTGATACTGGAGAATATTCTGAACAAAGTATTAATGCAGATTTAATAATTGCTATTCATGATACAAAACCTGGGCTAGAACAGTTTGGAAAAAAAGTTGTGGTTGCAGATATTGGACTTGGCGTGTTTTAGGTGATTGCAGTTTGAATAAAAAAGAAAAAAAAATTAATAAAAAATCAAGTTTTAAAAAACCTAAGAAAAAAGGTGAACCGTGGTTTATGAATATACTTGATAAAACAATAATTAGTAAAACTAGATTTTGTCCTCCTCATTATTTTCCTCATAAATTGCCTGTAGGTGAAAAAATAGTTGATGAACCTTGTCATTTTCATAATGCAAAATGGCGAATGGGCCATCATAAACCTTTTTGTAAACTGTTAAAATGCCCAAATAATAAATTTATGTTGGGAGAATATGAAAAGTTTGTGAAAAAGAAAAAATATCAAAAGAAAAATTGATATGCTTAGTGTAATTATTTAGTTTATGCGATCTTCTTGTTTTTTTACAATTAAGTTTAGCTTGTTTATTTTTTAAATACTGGTTGAGTGATAAATTTATTTTTTAAATTAGAAAATATTATAAATGGTTAAAATACTAATTTATTATTATGAATATAATTTTGGTTGATTATATTAATTAATGTTGGTTGATTATTTTATTCATCATTATAAAAGAGGTAAAAATGAAATTAAAAGCTAAAACAAAAACTAAATTAGTTTCTAAACAAATTCTTGTTACGAAAATTAAAGAACTCAAAGAAAAAGATAAAGAGTTAAAACTTTTGCTTGGTGTTTCTGCATTACTTCATTGGGATCGCGCAACACAAATGCCAGTTTCTGCAGTTGAAGAACGAGGAGATCAATTAGCTTATTTAGGTGTGCTTGCACATTCAAAAGCTACGGATTCAAAGTTATATTCGCTTGTTAATTTTTTGTTTAAATATAAGAATCAACTCTCTAAAATTGATTGTTCCTTAGTTGAAAGATTTAAAATTGATTTATCAAAACAACGTAAAATTCCTCAAAAACATGTTGAAGATTTTGCAAGATTATCTGCGGAATCAGAACATTATTGGGAAGTTGCACGAGAAAAAAAGAATTATGGTTTGTTTAAGCCATATTTAGAAAAAGTTGTTGCTATGAAGAAAAAAGAAGCAAAACTAATTGATTCAAAAAGAAATGCGTATGATGTATTGTTGCAAGATTATGAAGAGGGAACAACAATTGCTCAAATAGATCCTGTATTTGATCAGTTTAAGAAAGAATTAATTGAAATAATCAATAAAATTAAATCATCTAAAAAGTATAAACAACAAAAAAATAAATTTGCAAAACTTAAATTTTCAGTAGACAAACAAAAAGAAGCAGTTGCGGATGTTATTAGCTACATTGTTGATTGTCCTGATAGATTTTTTGATTATAAATCTGTACACCCATTTACTACTAGGATGTCTTATAATGATGTGCGTCAAACAACTGCGTATAGAAAAAGTGATCCTTTGTTTTCATTTACGTCAACTGCACATGAATCGGGACATGCTTTGTATGAACTCGGAATGGGTGCAAATCTTTCCGGAGGCTCATTATGTGATGCACCATCATTTGGTATTCATGAATCTCAATCAAGAATTTGGGAAAATCAAGTAATGAGGGGAAAACCTTTTTGGAAATTTTATTGGAAAAAATTTGCGGCTAAATTTCCTGAGTTAAAAAAATTAGGATTTGAAGAATTTTTGTTTCAAGTAAATAAAGTTGAACCTTCATTTATTAGAATTGAAGCAGATGAAGTAACTTATGCAATCCATATTATTATAAGATATGAGATTGAAAAAGACTTATTTGCTGGAAAAATTAAAGTAAAATATTTACCAAAAGAGTGGAATAAAAGATATAAACAATATTTAGGAATTACTCCTCGTAATGATTCAGAAGGAGTATTGCAAGATGTTCATTGGAGTAGTGGATTTTTAGGATATTTTCCAACTTATTTAATTGGAACGATGTATTCTGCCATGTTATTTAATCAAATCAAAAAAGAAATTCCTGATATTGAAAAACAATTTTCTAAAGGAAAATTTGATGGATTTAGAAATTGGTTGCGAGAAAAAATTCATAAACATGGGCGCACGATGAGCACGCCTGAAATAATTAAAAAAGCAACTGGTCGTGAATTAACTCATGTTGATTTAATTAATTATTTTAAAGAGAAATATTATCCAATTTATGGGATTAAAGAATAAATTTGAAAAAATAATTTAATTTTTATTTTTTTCTTGAATTTTTTTTGTTAGATTTGTTTGTATGCGTATGCAGTATGTTTATTTATATAACATCTTTTAACACTTTGTTATCTTTAACAATTCCAAAGTCACAAAAACCAAGACCTTTCCAACGACTCATTAAGTTATCAAGTTTGCCTTGAAGAGATGCAAAAAATAAACTCATGACAGTTCCGTGAGCCACAATAAGAATTCTTTTATTTTCATATTGTTCATCTATTTTTTTTACTGCAGTAGAAAATCGATTTAAAGCACTATTGCAAGTTTCCCAGCCATGATCTGTGTAATCTAAATCCTCAAAAATCTTTTTTTTCATGAAATCATATTCATCTTTAGACATCATTTTGCCTTTATCTCTATTGATTTCACTAAGTTCTGGAATTCTAATAATCTCTTTTTTAAGTCTAGTTGCAACTGGAAGTGCGGTTTCATACGCTTTAGGTTCTGTAGAAGTAATTATAATATCAACATCATCAAAAACTTTAGTTTCTGCCACTTCTTGAGCATTTTTTACTCCGTCTTCTGTAAGAATCCATTGACTAACTGGAATTGAACTATCTTTCAATGTTTTTGCGTGTCTCCAAAAAATAATTGTGTTATTCATAATATTTAATTTGGGATGGGTGGTTTATAAATTTTATGGGATCATTTGTTATATTTTAATAATTTTATTAGGGTTAGTTGTCAAGGTAACACTATTGATGCTTTCCTCTTAAAAATTAGGTTTGTGGTTCCATTTGTAAATATCAATTATTCTAAAATATTTATATCCTCTAATTAAGCCAGGAAATTTTTCTCTAAAATTATTTATTGTTTTAATTAGCTCATCTAGATTATCAACTACAAAATCAACTTCGAGTTCATTTCCTGCACCAATTGTTTTTGCAAAACTTAAAACTTGTGATGTTGATTTTAAGTTTAATATTAAATTATCAAATTTTAACAGATTATCAAATTGGAAGTGAACTCTGCAATATTCTTTATTTAATTTTGATAAATCAAATATGGTATAATATCCTAAAATGATATTTTTTGATTCTAATCTTTTAATGCGATAAATAATTGAACTACTTTTAAGATTTAATGCGTTTGCCATTTCATGAATTGGTTGCCTGCAATTTTTTGTTAAAAAATCAATTAATTTTTTATCAGTATCATCAATTTCTTGAGCTTTTTTATTTCCAATAATAAATTGAGAACTAGTTCTTTTTTGGATATCTGCAAAAAACGGAAACATTTGCTTTTCAATAATTATATTAAAAAAATATTTGTTAATAACTTCTTTGTGTAATTTAAGAATATCGAACCATTCAACCCAGAAATTAGAAAGATTGTTTGTGTAGAAACTAACCACTATGCTATAATCTCCTGCGCTTTTAACAACTACTCCTGTATTTTTTAATTTTTTTAAATAATCGATAAATTTTTTTTCTTTGTCTATATTAGTATCATAAGTTGTTATGTATCCTCTTAATTCAACAAAACCTAATGCTGAATGATCAATTAAAGTGGTAAATCCTTTGATGATTTGAGTTTGTATCAGTTGATTTATGTTATAGGTAACTACGCTTTTAGGTACTCCGCATAATTGACTTATCTTAGAGTGGCTTAAACGAGCATCTTTGTCTAGTATGGATAGGATTTTCTCTTGTTTTGAATTCATTTTTTCCATAAAATTGTTTAAAGTTTCATTATTATATAAATATTTCTAATTATGGCCAATTTTTGTTAGGTTAATTTAATCTAGTTATGTTGGTTTATGTAGTTTAATCAGAATAAACAAGTTTACAAGGGTGAAATAAATGAGATCTTTAGGATATATTGCAAGTATGGTTGTTGCGGCATTGACGTTGAATGCTTGTGCTACTGGAATGAGTGCGCAACAAAGAGAGCGAGCGATGTTGGATGAATTATTACAAGAAGAAATAATTGCAACTCAATTGGTTGAAGCTCCAAAAACTGTTGAGGCGGAAGTTGTTTTTAGTAGACCTGATGTTAGAGTTAAACCTAGTCTGCGAATTGATCTTTCTCAATATTTGATGACTGAGGCAGAACTTAATCCTGTAACTAGTCCAAATGAGGGTTGTGAGGGTAAATGTCCTGTATCTGGTGTGCCAGTTGTTGATGAAGTTGCAAGATATGTTCAAAATTGTGTGCAACGATATAAAACTGAACTTCTTCCAGGAACTAAAATAAATTGTCGGGTGGCGGGTGATTCTGTGTATGGGGTTTGCACTGTTAAAATTGCAGGAAAAACACATACTGTTATGGTGAAATCGTCTGAATTAGTTGGTGGGGACATATCTAGTGCTTATGCTACATTGATGAGTTCAAAACCGAAGTTAGCTGAACGATTAACTGAAAATCATTGTAATCCTTCTGTTATGGAATTTTCCGAATTAGAAGCAATAGCAAAACCTCCAACAACTCAAAGACAAGCAGCAATTGGTGCGTATAGTTTTTGAAGTTTTAAATTGAATTACTCAGTAAGATTTAAAAATAGTCATTCTATTTTTTTATTTTATGTGTGGAATTTTAGGTGTTGTGGATTCAGAAACTGTTAAAGACAAGTTAGTTTTAACTGTAAAAAACGGATTAAAATTAATTCAATATAGGGGCAGGGATGGATCTGATATTAAATATGTTGATTCGGTTTGTATTGGTCATGTTCTTCATTCGGTTGTTGATTGTAAAAATGAGCCAGTATTGCAGCCATTTGAATTTGGTAGTGGTGATGAAAAAGTAGTATTTGCGGCTAATTGTGAAATATATAATTGGCAAGAACTTTGTTTGAAATATAAAATTAAAGCAAAAAATGATGCAGAATTAATTTTTAAATTAATTCAACAAAAAGGAATTGATAATTTGGATTCAATTTTAAAAGAACTTGATGGAGTTTATGCGTTTGTATATTTTTCTGATAAAAAAATTTATTTAGCTCGAGATTTAATTGGAATAAAACCTTTATGGTATAGTCCAGTAAAAAAGTTTTCTTTTAGCTCAGAAAAAAAAGCATTAGAAAAAATTGGATATGTTAATGTACTCGAACTTAATCCTAGAAAAATTTTAATTTATGATTTAAGTACGCAAAAAATTAGTTTTAAAGAACGCGAATATTTTAAAATAGAACCTGAATTACAATCTAGTTTTGAAGAAATTCAAAAAAAGGTAGATGATTTATTGCATAAAGCAATTCTTAAAAGAGTTCCTAATAAAAAATTTGCATTACTTTTTTCAGGAGGGATTGATTCTACAATAATTGCTTGGATTCTAAAACAAAAAGGATATGAATTTGATTGTTATACAACAGTTTTTGAGGATCCTGCATTAAAAGAACCTGAAGATTTATTTTATGCTAAAAAAATTGCAGCACAAATTGGACTTAACCTAAAAATAATTAAAATTAAAATAGGTGATGTTGAAAAATATTTAAAGAAAATAGTTCCATTAATTGAAGATTCTAATGTTGTAAAAGTGGGTGTTGCATTAACTTTTTTTGCAGCATGTGAACAAGCAAGTAAAGATGGAAATAAAGTAATATTTTCGGGGCTTGGTAGTGAAGAAATATTTGCAGGATATAATCGACATAAACAAAGTCAAAATGTGAATAATGAATGTCTTTCTGGACTCATAAAAATTTATGAGCGTGATCTTTATCGTGATGATGTGATAACTATGTTTAATCATCTTGAGTTAAGATTGCCTTTACTTGATTGTAATTTGGCAGAATATGCACTTAAAATTCCTGCTAAATACAAAATTTGTGAAGGTCATGAAAAATTTGTGTTGCGTTCAGTTGCTTTAAAATTAGGACTTTCTGAAGAGTTTGTTTATCGACGGAAAAAAGCAGCACAATATGGATCTAATTTACATAAAGCATTAATTAAATTAACTAAAAAAAATGGGTTTAAATTAAAATCTGAATATCTGCGTCAATTTTATCCTGAACATAATGTTAATTTAGGTGCGCTTATTAGTTCTGGAAAAGATGGGATTTATGCTGCGTGGACTATGCTTCGTCAAAATTATAAACTTGGATGTTTTATTACAATAAAAAGTGAAAATTCCGAATCATTTATGTTTCATTATCCTGCAATTGATTTGGTAAAATTACAAGCAGAGTCGATGAACGTTCCTTTAATTATTCAAGAAACAAAAGGCGAAAAAGAAAAAGAGTTGGATGATTTGAAAACTGCATTAATTCTTGCTAAAGAAAAATATGGGATTCAAGGGGTCGTAAGTGGAGCTTTGTTTTCGAATTATCAACGAAAAAGAATAGAAACAATTTGTGATTGCCTTGGATTAAAAATATTTTCGCCGTTATGGCATATTAATCAAGAAGTTGAAATGAAACAAATACTAGATTCCGGATTTAAATTTATGATGACTCGAGTTGCAGCAGAAGGTTTAGACGAAAGTTGGTTGGGTAGGGAAATTTATTATTCTGATGTTGATAAATTAGCAGAATTTGATTCTAAATTTGGGTTTAATGTTGCGGGCGAAGGAGGAGAATTTGAAAGTTTGATGCTTGATGGACCTATTTTTGAAAAATCTATAAAAATTATTAAATCTCGCAAAGAAATGGAAGCAAAAAATTGCGGTGATTTAATTGTTGAAAAAGCAGAATTAGTTGATAAATAAATATTTTGGTACTTGAGGATATTCTAATTTTAGATTTTTTATTTTAGTTCTATTTTGTGTTTATTTTATGGTAATATTAAATTGTGATTTATTGTGGAATTTGAGATTGTTCTGCGGTAAACAGTATATTTGATTCTGATTTTAAATTTAGTTTTGATTGGGTATTTAATTTGTTGAATATTTTTTTTGTTAATTTAATTTTTTCTTGATCAATTATTTTATCTTCTTCTGTCATGATTCTCCAGTCTAAAATGTGTTTTAATCCGACAATTTTAGTTAGGAATCCTCTATAACTTAGATATTTGTGATGTTTTGTTGAATTTTCATCAATTCCTTTAATGTCGCAAATGATTAATTGGTTGTTTTGTTCATACATTACATATCCATTCTCTTTTTCATAAATTTCTTTTATTTCTTTCCAAGTAGTTTTTTTGAATGGTATTTTACTTGGGATGACCATTTCTTGTATGATATTTATGTCATGGTTTTTAGTTTTGTGCGGAATTAAATGGATGTGTGCGTGAAAAACACTTTGAGCCCAATTTCCTTGTTCTATTAGGAATGGTTCTGAGAAATGTTTGGTTATAAATTTGATTAATTTTTGTTTTAATTCTAAAAATTCTTCATCGAGGTAATCTGGAAGTTCGCCAAAACATTTAAAATGTTTTTTTGGGATAATCATAACATGTCCGGGGGAGATTAGACAAAGTCCGTGTTTAACATAAAAATTTGATGTTTCAAAAAGGAGTTCACTATTTACTTTTTCTCGATCACAAAAAATACAATTTGATTTTTTTTTAATTTGATTTGGTGCGTGATTTTTGTAATTCATTTATCGTCTCTCGTTTTAATTAATTTATTTTTGTTGTTATGTTTTTTTATTTATTGTATTTTAAGACTTATTTATATTCTTTAACTTGGTAGTATTTTATCCTACTTTTTTTTGTTATGATTTTTTTTGTGTTTTTTGTTTGGGATGTGTTTTTATTTATAGAAACCAAAAGATTTATATACAATATGTATAATTTAAGGTATTGTATGAAGCATTATTTGAGGTATTAAATTATGCCTGGGATTATGTATAATTTATTTTTGTGGTTGGTTTTGATTTAATTTTAGTTAAAATAAAGCCGTTTTAAGAAAAAAGAGCGTGAAAAGTGGTAAAATTACAGTTTGATTTGAATAAACAGTATAAACTGACCTTGCCCAAGGCTATAGTTGAAGCAAAGGGCTGGGAAAAGGGCGATAAAATCAAGGTAATGCTAGATTCTGAAGGAAATATTATACTCAAAAAAGATGTAATTGTAACTCCTAAAAAAAGCCAGAAAAAAACGCAAAATGCAGGGAAAAGAGGTGCTAGTGAATGAGAACAAGTAGGCAAGAAATAACGCAAGTTCTAAGTAGATATAATTTGGGAGAATTAGAAAGATACAAAACGATAAAAGATGGTTTGATGAATCTTAATGCGGAAGTTAGAACAACTAAAGGCAGATTTGTTTTGCGAAAACATGCAATAAAACAATTTGAGAATCCTAATACAAAAGCCGAATCAATAAGATATGAACATGATATTTTAAAATATCTTTACCAAAATAATTTTTCAGTTCCGGTGCCTGTGAAAAATGAATTAGGTGGGACATTTACTATGAAGGGGGATCACTTCTTTACTTTATTTTCATTTATAGATGGCAGGGGATTTTATGAAGATTTATTTAAGGGAACTAAAGATGAAATCAATCAAAGAGTTCATACCAGAATAATTGAATCAGTAAAACACTTAGTAAAATATCATGAAGTTATTAGTAAAAAGAAAATTAAAGATAAACCTAAAAATATGGATGTGAGTTGTTTATCGTTTGATATGTTGCAAACAATATGGCAAGATTGTGAATGTGGAGAATCATTTTTATCATTAATTGAACAAAATGAAGAGCAAAGTGGATTTGATCAGTTTGTTAAAAAGAATAGCAGATATTTAAAAAAGAATTATAAAAAATTAAAAAAACATAGTAAATCATTAAATTATCGTCGAAAAGATGTTATTACTATACATGCTGATTTTCATGAAGGAAATATAATTTATGATCAAGATCAAGTAAAAGCAGTTATTGATTTTGACAATAGTCATACTGATTTAAGACAATATGATTTGATTAAAAGCATGTATTATTTTGCAACGATAAATAAAGATCAAGAATTTAATTTTGATCAAGCAAAATTCTTTTTAAAATTATATTTTAAAAATGCTAGAAAATATGGTCGAGGATTTAAATTAGAAAGTAAAGACATACCATTTTTTCTTAGATTGGACCTCATGGATACATACATGTTTTGTTTAAATAAAATATACAAAGAACAGTCTGATCCAACAATGATGAGTATGGCAATTGAAGCAATAGAACAATTAAAATGGGTTGATAAAAACGAAAAAGCACTCCGAAATTTATGAGTTATATTTGGATTGTGTGTTTTTTTGATTTTATTTTGGAAAATAATTTTAAAAAAATAAATCTTAAAAATTAAAGTTGTGAAAACTAAAAAATGGTTGTAATAAAAAAATCAGATTTTATGAAAACAAAGCGTAAGCTTGTGAGGAAATTAGATTCACATAAAGGACAAAATGGACGTGTCCTGGTTGTAGGCGGGAGTAAAGAGTTTGTTGGAGCAGTAGGTTTAGCAGGAATTGCAGCACTCAGAACTGGATCAGATCTAGTATCTATTGCTGCTCCATCAAATGTTTCTTGGGCACTTAATAAATTTAGTTTAGATCTCATAACTCATAAATTTAAAGGAGATTATTTGAATGTAAGTCATACAAAAAAAATATTAACTTTGATTCAAAATTGCGATGTTGTTTTAATCGGACCTGGTTTGGGTTTGCGATCTGGCAAGAGTGTAGGGAAGACGCTTGTAAAGAATTTGCTTAAAAATAAATCCTGTCTTGGAGTAATTGATGCTGATGCAATTAAATTAGTTAAGTTAGATTTAATTTGTGATTGTGTAATTACGCCTCATAGAACTGAATTTGAAATATTGCTCAAAAATTCAGGTAAAACAGTTTTATTAGAAGAAATTAAAGATCGTAAAAATTCATTAAAATTGGCAAAACTTATTCAAGTAAGACTAAGAGATTTTTTTGGTTTAGGAAATGTTATTTTACTAAAAGGACAAATAGATTTGATCATCTCTAAAAACCAGATTTTAGTTAATAAAGGTGGAAATCCTGGAATGACTGTTGGTGGTTCTGGAGATATTCTGGCTGGCATTTGTGCTGGCTTTATTTCACAAACAGAAGACTTATTTATGAGTGCTGGACTTGCAAGTTATGAATGTAAAAAAATTGGAGATTTGCTATTTAAAAAAACAGGTTATGGGCTAGGATTTGTTGCTAGTGATTTTATTAACGAAATTAAACAGTTAAAATTAAGATCTGTTAAATCTAAAAAAATTCAGGCTAAATCATATATTAAATCTAATTTAGTTAAGTCTAAATTAGTTAAGTCTAAATTAGTTAAATCTAAATTAGTTAAATCTAAATTAGTTAAATCTAAATTAATTAAACCTAAATCAGTTAAATCTAAATTAGTTAAACCCAAATTGGTTAAATCCACTAAAAGGAGAGTGAAGAAATGAATTTATTTGTTGAGATCGGAGTAATAATAATACTTGCGGCAATATTTGCATACTTTGCAAGCTTAATTAAGCAACCACTCTTGCCAGGATATGTTTTGGCAGGTCTTATTGTGGGATACTTATTTGGTGAAATTAATACTGATTTAATTTATACTTTAAGTGAAATTGGAATTGCTTTTCTTCTTTTTATTGTAGGATTAGAACTTAGTTTTAAGAAAATTAAAAAAATGGGTGGTGTTGCCACAGTTACGGGAACATTGCAAGTGGTAACAGTATTTATTCTAGGCTATTTTATTACTCGTGCACTTGGGTTTAGTAAACTTGAAAGTGTTTATTTGGGTGCGATGGTTGTATTCTCGTCAACGCTCATAGTAATTAAATTATTATCTGATAATAAAGAATTAGGAACATTACATGGGAGACTTGCAATTGGAATATTATTATTACAAGATTTTTTTGCAATTTTCGCATTAACTGCATTTAGTTCAACACAAGAAATTACTGTATTATATGTGTTAATTTTCTTAGCTAAGGGCTTGGCCATATTTTTAATAGCAGTTTTATGTAGTAAATATTTATTTCCAAAAGTATTTGAACTTGCAGCAAGAAATCAAGAACTTTTATTATTGATATCTTTGAGTATTTGTTTTTTGTTTTCATTACTTCTTCATGCGGTGGGATATAGTATTGCAATTGGCGCATTTATTGGAGGAGTTACTTTAGCTAATCTACCTTATAACATTGAAATAATTGGAAGAGTAAAATCTTTGCGAGATTTTTTCCTTATTTTATTTTTTACATCACTTGGTTTACAATTACAACTTGACGGAGTGATTGCAAATATAGTTCCTATTATTGTGTTAACACTTATTGCAGTTGTGTTAAAACCGTTACTCATTATGCTCATTATTTCGATTTATGATTATAGTAAAAAAACTGTTTTTGAAGCAGGACTTAGTCTTGCACAAATTAGTGAATTTTCATTAATACTAGTCGCACAAGGAGTTATTCTTGGACAAATATCTCACGATCTATTGACCATAACGATTTTTGTTGCGATACTTACAATGGTTGGAACATCATATTTAGTGAAGTATGAACATTTGATTTATTCCTCTTTTTCAAGACTCATACCTAAATTAAAACCATTATTGTCTCATGCACATTCAGAACAACAAAAAACAACACCCTCTAAAGATTATGAAATTGTATTATGTGGGCATGATAGAGTGGGCTATAGTATTTTGAAAACGTTACGTGAGAAAGAAAGAAATGTTTTAGTGATTGATTATAATCCTGATGTTATTAAAGCATTAGCTCAAAGTAAAATTCCTTGTATGTATGGGGATATATGTGATCATGAAGTAATAGAGAGATTAAATTTAGATAGAATTCAATTAGTTGTGAGTACTGCAAATAAATATGAAGATAATGAATGTTTGCTTAGAACAATAAAACGAATGAATAAAAATATTAAAGTTTTTGTTACTGCAAGTAGAATTGATGAAGCGTTAGATTTGTATAAATATGGTGCAGACTATGTAATATTACCTCACTTTTTAGGTGGAAATTATGTATCTATGATACTTGGAGAAATGGAAAAAGATCTTTCAACAATACACACTGAACGATTTAAACATATAGAAGAATTAACTAATAGAAAAAATTTAGGACATAATTATCCTGTAAATTTTTAATATGTATTTTTAATGAGTATTTTTAATTAATATTTATTTTACATAAATTCGAGGGAAAAATGATATCAAAAGAACAAAAAAAAGAATTCAAAACAAAATCAAAGGCTTTAACTGCAATAATTAGAATAGGAAAAAATGGCATAACTGAAAATTTGCTTAATGAATTAATAACTCATTTAAAAAATAGAGGCCTCATTAAAGTAAAACTTTTGATGTCTTTTGTTGATTCATTAGATAATGCACGTGCTGAAAAAAAAGCATTTGCAAATAAGTTAGCTACTCAAACAAATTCAGAATTAATTGATTTAATTGGTAATGTTATTGTTTTGTATAAGCGAATTGATATGAGAAAAGCACTTTCTCGCAGATCAAGTTCTAGATCTAGTGCTCGAGCAAAAGGTACGTTAAAATCTTCAGGAGCTAAACCTGCATCTAGATCTGCTGCTAAACCGCGAATTGTATCAAAACCAAAAAGTAAAGCTTCAGCAAAAGCATCATCTACGTCTGTTGGACGAACTGTTGCAAATCCAAGAACTCGCGCAGGATCAAAATCTAAACCAGGATCAAAATCTAAACCTAAGTTTGGATCAAAACCTGCACCTAAACCTAAGCGGCCAAAACGTGGGGGCACTAATAAATCAAAAAATCGAAAAATGCTTACTAAAAAAGGTTGGTAAATAATCTGAAAAATTACTGTGTGTAATGATTGACAGTTCATATTCAAACGCATATATGGGTGCATAGATTGAATATTTAATTTGTGGAGGAAATAAATGTCGCATAAAAACATGAGAGAAAAAATAAATCTTTATAAACAAAAAGGTTCATTACAATATATAAATAATATGGAGTCTCAAAAAGAGCTAGAACAAGCGGGAGAAATAATAAAAAATGGTAAAATTATCGGACTATGGATTTTCGGCAGTTGATAAAGAAGAAGTAGTACGTGGAAAATCTCAAGTATTCAAACCGCTTCTTGGATATCCTAAACCTGTAAGAAGGTTTAAGCTAATTCAAGAAATGTTTAGTCAATCAGTAGAAGAAATATATTATTGGTTACTGAATAGTTTAAGAGATGATTTTGGACTTTATGATGCAATCAAAATTAAAGATATTTTTACTGCTTCAGAACAAAGTGCGTTTTGGGGACAATCACAAAGTAGACTTAGCATACAACAAGGGCAAGTTTCAAATTATTTGCAAACTATAGGTAAGTTGTTAAAAGATTTATTTATGATTGTGCGTGAGATACGTATTTTAAAAGAACGATTAGTGTTATATGAAGAAAGTAATAAACTTGTTAATGATAAAGATTTTAAACAATCTCCAATAAATGTTGCTGCAGAAATTGCATTAAGAGGTTATTGGGTAGATTTAAAAGATGGCGGTGCAAAAAGTCCTGCATCCGTATATGGAATGGCTGCAAATTTAGGTTTTTCAACTTTGCCTGATTTATTCTTTGCAGCACCCCCTCTAAAAGCAACTCAAGTTGATAAATATGTGAACGGGTTAGATTTTAATCGCAAAGTTAAAGAAGTATTAAAACGAAAACTAAAACAATTTTTAATTTGGAAAGAAGCAACCTATCATGAACTTAAAACAAGAGAAACATTTGTATTAAAATATTTAAGACAGCATTATAATTCTATTCAATTATATTTAGATTGGATTAAACCATATCTTCGAAATGTAAAAAAATTAAGTATGAGTCAACAAAAAAGTGAAAGTGAAGATTTAATTGGTGCATTTGAGGGAAGTATTACTGATATTGAAATTTTACTTAGAAAACCAGGTAAGAATCCTGATTATAAATCTGAAAATGCAAAATATGATGTAAATTCAATAGTTCTCGTCAGTATTTATTTTAGAACAAGACCTAGTATGGATTTTCATGCAGAAGGATATCAACATAAAGGTCCAGTTCATGTAGGGCGTACTGAGATCACTCTTAGAAGTTATGCTTGGACAAATGACCAGTTACATAAGTTTATGCAATTTAAAGAAGCAGAAGATTTGGAGATTATCGGATCAATTGATCAAGGAATTAAAGATGCATTAGATGCGCTTGGAGATGAATTGAAAAAATATTTAAGAGAATCTCATGGTGAAAAATTACCTGAAGATTTGAAAGCAGAAGAACTTAAAAAAATAACTGAGAAAGAAACTCAGTTGCCTGGAATGGCAGATCCATTTAAATCATTATTATCTGGATTTGGAGAAATATTTACATCACTTATACCTGGACTTGAGAAATATGCTGATAAGGATGCCCGTAAAAAGAAAAAAGCAATACCGTCTGATTATGAATTAAAAGGAAAACTTAAAGGTGCTGAAGGTCCGGGTAATGTAGCTATTTGGAATACTTATAAAAATTTTAAGAAAGCACATAAAATGGTTACTTGGTAAAATCATGGTAGATAAAACAAATCAAAAGGAAGCTGAGAAAGAATCAGAGAAAGAATTTGAAAAAGAATTAACTCTTGATGAGATTAAAAAACTTCCTCCTGAAGAAAGAATACAAAAATTAAAAGAATTAGATGCACGACGAAAAAAAGAAGAAACACGACTAAAAAAAGAAAAAGAAGAAGCAGAACGAGCACTAAAAGATAGTTTTTCAGAATTAAAAGTTCAAGAAGACCAAAAAGAAGAGGAAGAAGAAGTAGGGAGAGATGCGGAAGATCAACAAAAGAAAAAAAAACAAGATCAAAACGATTTAGAAGATGCAGTTAATAAAGAAAAAATAAAAATTAAAATTGAACAAGAACGAGAATATGGTTCTGTAGAATATTTAACATCTCCTAAGATGTATAATAATTTAGATCGTTGGCATCAATTAGCTGACTCTGGTGATTTAAGTGATGAATATGAGGATGCAATAAAAGAATTATATGAAAAAGTAACAAATGAATATGAATCTGTTAAACAACATCTTGATCAAACCAATAAAGGTGAAACATTATATCAAAGAAATGAAGAAATGCTTGATAAATTAATTGCAACAAGAAAAATGTTAAAAGATATTGGTTATAAAACAAATTGGTTCAGACGTGGATAACTAATAAATTAAAAATAATATATAATAATTAAATTAATCGAATTAAAAATGATATTTAATAACCAAAGATATTATGACTCGAATCATACTCAGGCTGATTTTACTAATTCTAAACCTGCTGAAAGAACCCCTATTGTTGGTATAAAAGATATTGGTAAAACTGTTATTGATGGACAAAATGCTGGACGGTTTACTCAATCATTATCTGCTGCGATGCGAGATGGAGTTTGTCGAGTAGAATTTCAACCGATTCCTGGAGGACAATCAGGTGGTGGAGAAGTAGAAGAGTATGGTATTGAAGAAAGAAAAGAAATAAGACAATTAGCAGAAATAAATGATATTTCAATTACATCAGTTCATGTACCTCATCAAACCGTAAGTAATCTGAGTGGGATGACTCGAGATGGATTTTCAGAACAAGCAAGATACAATGGGATGGAAGAGATAAAAAAACATATAGATTTTGCAGCAGATGTTGCTAATGGTGGATCAATTGTAGTTCATACAGCAGAGTTTCCAAGATCTCTTGCACATGGAGAACATACTAAAAAAGAGTTTTGGGGATATCCTGGCGAAGAAGAGGAAGCAGTACATCATTTAATTGATCCTCGAACAGGAAAAATTATGACTGTAAAAGAAAATGATGAAGTATGGGTTCCAGTACAATCAGACTCAAATAAAGAAGATAATGGGCGAGCACCTGAAGGAAAAAAATGGTTAAAAGATGAAAATGGAGAATTTGTAATTGATGAATTTTGGAGAACAAGATACCCCCATAAATTTGATTCAAAAACTGGTAGGCCACTTGATGATAATGATCCTGATTTAAAACGATTTTTAGTTCCAGTATGGAAAATGGATAATGAAAAAAATATTGAAACTAGAAAAATGTCATTTAAAATTTACAAAGAAGAACAATTAGTAAAACATCCAAAAAAAACTGAAAGAGAACTCGTAAAAGAATTTTTCAAAAAAACTAATGATTCAGAAATTTCTAATGCACTTGGAAGTGCAAGAGAGTTTGAACAGCATTACTATAAAGGTCTTGAGCAAAGAACAAAAATATTGCAAGCAATGAGTTTTTGGCAAAAAATAGAAGAAAAAGCAGATCCTGAATCACTTGAAGATTTAAAATTAAAATTTAGAAAACAATTTGGAGAAATGCTTCCATCGGGAGATCCGATGAGACCTACTGAAAGACTAAAAGAGATGCTTAATGAAGTTACAAGACAAATTGCATATGGTCGAGAAACATCAGTCTCTGGAAGAACAAGAGCAAGACAAGTACAAGACTTAGTAGAAAATGCAGAACTTTTAGGAGATTATGCGCTTAAAAAAAGTTTTAATACATTAGGAGAATTAGGAGTTTATGCCTGGCGCGAATCCCAATCAAAAGATTGTAAAAATCCAGTTTATTTAACTCCTGAAAACATGATACCTGAAATGGGATATGGAGCGCACCCTCAAGAATTAATTAACATAGTTAAAGGTGGACGAAAAAAAATGGTTCAACGTTTAACTGAACGACAAATTGCAGATCCGGCAGGAAAATTAGGTGAAGATGGTAGGCCTGCAATGGTTAGTAATCCCGATTATATTTCTGGAATGAGTAAAGAAAAAGCAGAAGATTTAGCAAAACAACACATTCGTGCAACACTTGATACATCACATTTAGGACTTTGGTATAAACATTTTAAGTCACCAAAACCTGGAATGAATGAAAAAGAAAGAATTGAAGCATTTCAAAAATGGTATATGGGTCAAGTAAAAGAAATGGCTGATGCTGGAATTATTGGAAATGTTCACGTTGTTGATGGTTTTGGAAGATCACATTCACACTTGGCTGCAGGAAAAGGTATGCTTCCAGTAATTGAAGCAGTAGAATACTTAAAAGAAAAAGGAATAACTTCTATTAGTTCAGAGGCATCTGGAGATTTACGAGAAATCATGACTGGAACTTGGGAATCATTTGGTTCGCCAATTTATAGTTTTGGTCGTCCCGGAGGTGCAAGCACTACATTTGGTGATGTACAAAATAGTTATTTTGGTCGGGCAAATCCTCCTAACTATGTAGTTGGTGAATATAGGACGAGTGATGATTGGAGTTTATGGTCTGGAGTGCCATTTGAGTAGAAAATGTGGCCGTTTACAAATATTTCGAATTGGTGGGAACATCATCAAAAACAAAAAATTCTAAATGCTGCTAAACTTCGTGCTTTAAATGAATGGAAAAAAAATCCTGAAGAGGCATGTCTTTATGTTGGTCATGTAAAACACACTTTTAGTCAAGTTAAGTTCTATTTACATATGGTAAAAGAAAAATGGGAGCGAGTTGATCTTGATAGGGGCATAAGTATGTTTCATGATGATTTAACTGATCTTAATAAACAGTTAATTACTTTGCTTGTTGATGTTACTGAACTTGATCATGAATCAGGTCGTTTTAGATATATCCATGAATATAAACAGGAGCGTAAAGAATTAACTCATAAGAGATCTTTATTTTTAAATAATAATAAAAAGTATAATCTTTTGTTTGATGTGCAAGAAATAGCAACAACTCAGTTATTAAATTTATTAAAAGAAATAGAAACTCATGTTTGTGAATCAATAGAAGTATTGGATACAAGAGCAGATCATAGTTTTTATTTTGTTGAGGTGTTAGAAAATGCAATTGGATCAATAAGTGAACATTTGGAACAATTAGAACAAAAAGAAAAAAATTTAAAAGATTCTAGAGATAAAATTAAAGATTTTGAAAGTAATGTGCATAGTGAAATTTATAGTTTGACAAATAGACTTAAACAAAAAATGGATAATTTACATGATGAGTTTTCAAGATTGCAAAATCATTATTCTTTAAGACAATTTGGGATGACTTTTTTTGAACATTCTCAATTAGGGGGTTATCCTGGGAAAGAATCAGATCAAAATGAAAATTTAATTTTACTCGGTTCAAAAGTAGATTTTTTAAAAACTTATTTAGTAAAATTAAAAAATTTAAAAAGTCAATTTGAAGGTTATCAAGATACTAATTTTGATAATTTAATTAAAAGTACTGAAAGTTTGATTTATAGATGTATTCAATTAATTGATTTTAGCGAAAATGCTAATCTTGACATAAAAAAATGGCTTTCTACACATTTAGCAACTCACTTTAGAGGCAATAAAGATAAACCTAAGCCTAAAAGTTTTTTTCGAATATTATTTCTTGGTAAACTTGCATGTACAAAATATCAAAAAGATAATGGTTCTGCGGGTAGTGGAACTAGTGGGAGAGCTAGAGTTTGGGGACATAAACCTAGTTGGTCTTTAGCATTTGGGCTAGGGCCTGATGTTAATTATGGTAAAATTGGATTTATTTTCAATGCACTTAAAGTTGTTGAAAACAAAAAATTTGCTTTAAGACCTTCAACTGGAGGATGCGTTCCAGAACTTCATTTGTGGTCTAAAGAGTTTCATGCAGGAAGAGCATATTCTCCTGGTGCAACTTGTGATCTTACTTCAAGTTTTGCACTGGTGCCAAATCTTTCGGGATTTATTGAAGGAACTGATCAAATCAAAAAAGGAGATTTTAATTTTCCTGATGAATATGGCAAGGTTAAAAATTCAGATTTTGTAAAAGAATTTGTAAATAAAAATGTGATTTTTTATGATCCTGCCCAAGTTGAAAAATTAAAGACTGAGTTAAGTAAATCCGCTCCAAATGCGCATGATCCTTTTCGAGTTTTTGGTAGGTTGCTCAGGCAAATGATTCCATTCAATATGCTACCTCTGGGAGATAAAACTGGTTATTTTGCCATGGTTGACTTTCAAGAAGATAAAGGGGAGACTTATCAAGGAGATTATTCAGGGCCAATATTATTTTATGGACTTGAAAAGTCAGAAGTTGATTCAATGGCTGGACAGTATGATGCAAGATTTGGTTGGACTAGATTTATTAAACAATTTAATGATTTTCCTGATTGGGTTCAAGCTGAGATTAAATCAGTTCAAAAATAGTTTTTTTTCATAATATTTATATAATGTCTAATCTTATTTTATGTTAAATTATTATTATTATTATTAAGTTTTATTAGGTTATTAATAAAAAAGGTGAGTAATGTATGGGTAAATTAAATTTATTTAAGCTTCTTATTTTTAGTGTTATATTTATTTTTTCAATAAGTTTTGTTTTTGCGTATACTATTTCTGGGTGTGATAATATGACTGCTTCAGGAACATATTATTTGACTAATAATTATAGTACTTCAAGTGGACTTGCAACTAATGATACTTGTTTTGTAATTTCTGAAAGTAATGTGGTATTTGATGGTGGGGGGTATGTTGTTACGGATAATCTAACTTATGCAGGATTAACAATTTATCCGGATGTTGAAAATATCACTATTAGAAATTTGACGCTTACCAATTTTAGTCAAATTATGTTTTTAGGTGATGAAACTAATAATAATATCATTATTGATACGATTCAAGTTTATAATTATCAATCTGGAACTGGGGCGGATGGTGGAATTTATAGCATGGGACCCAATGTAACTTTTAAGAATAGTATATTTTATCATTATGCTGAATCTATGAATAATTGTCCAATTCTTATGAGTACCTATTCTGGTGAGAGTGGGCCATTAATTAAATCCTGGAATATTACCAATAATACTTTTGTATTGTCAAATGATAATAATATTGATAGTGCTATTTGTTTGTATAACGATACTGGATCATCAATTACTAATAATATTTTTAATTATACTGGTACTTTTACTCAGGGACCAGGTTATCCTGGAAATTATGATATGATACGATTTCAAAATACTGATGATTCAATTATTTCAGGAAATACATTTATTAATACTGGAAATACTATTGTTTTAACAAATGAATCGGAAAATAATCAGATCTCAAATAATGTAATTAATGTTTTATTGGGCATGAGTAATTCTTTTTTATATACTAGTGCTTTAAGAATTTCAGATTCTAATAATAATTATATTAATAATAACAATATAACTAGTTATGAAAGTGATGCACTTAAATTAGAAAATTTAAATGATGCTACTGTTTTAGAAAATAGAATAGTTCATAGCGGCGCAGTAATTGGTGGGTTTATGGCAATGCGATCTCCAATAACTGTTGATGGAGTTGATTGTGATTCAGCTGTTTCTTATATGGGTTCTGCGATTGAGCAAGATAATTTTTATATTTCAACAATATTAGGTGCAGATGATGTTGATGTTATATGTGTTCAAATTGATGTTGAAGGAACAATTCTGAATGAAACTATTTATCTTGATTCTTCGTTAAGTACTAATTGTACAGGTGTAGATTCTGAACTTTTACCTGAGAATGCAACTTGTATTGGTTATGTGAATGATATTCTTTTAGAGAATGGAACTACAAATAATTACATTTACAATTCAACTGAACTTTCAAATCCAACTAACGGAACTATTGTTACAATTACTGGCGGATATAATTCTCCTGGATTTTCGTATAGTTCAAGTGCTTTTGTTAATTATGGATTAGTTCTTTTGAATGCAACTTCAGTTAATTTAACTGAAAATGTTTTTATTAATTCCACATTTTCTGTGGATTCAGATAGTATGGCAAGATTGCAACTGGGATCTGTTAATTCAACTATTGTTTGGGAAGATTTAACTAGTGCTTCTTCATGGACTGAACTTTATGTTGGTTCAGATAATTTAATTATTGACAAAAATTTAGCAGGGATTAATACTGAATCTGGATTGTTAGGCGATTTAAATCGAACTGCAATAATCACTTTATACAGTTTAGATATTATGCCTGATGAATTCACTCCAATACTTGAAAATGATGATTTTTGTGATCATTGTGAATTTATTAGTTCTGCTGCTGATTCAATATCTTTTAATGTTACTCACTTCTCAAACTTTTCAGTTTTAGGTGGTGGTGAAGGAGAAGGCTATGGTGGTCAAGGTGAAGGTGAGGGAGATCCTCCTGCAGCAGTTCCTGAATTTTCAGATTATGCTATTATGTTATTGTTAGCATTAACTGTTGGTGGATTTGTTATGATTCGAAAACAAGAATAATTTTTTTAAATATTTTTTTTACTTTATTTTTAATTCTTAAGGTATTTGAAATTGAAACAAAAATTTGAAATAATTCATAAACATTACAAAAAATATTATGGGACTTATATTTCGAAAGGACATGTTCCAAGTAGAGTGACTTTAGATGGTGATGGATTTTGGAGTTATACTGACTTTGAGATGATCAAAGAATTATTTGGGAAGATTGATATTGGTAAGTTTTCTAAAATTATTGATCTTGGAAGTGGGGATGGAATGGTTGTCATGCTGGCATCTTTATGGATTGATTCTGTGGGTGTAGAGCTTGATAAAAAACTATTTGATGATTCTATTAGGATTCAAAAAGATATTTTAACTGAACTCAAAAAAGAAAAATTGAGGTTGAAACATGCAAAATTGGTGAATAAAAATTTTCTAGATGTTGATTTGAAAGAATTTGATTTGATATTTCTTAATCCAGATAATCGACTTTATGAAATAGAAACAAAATTGCGTGCTGAAATGAACGCTACTGCGCGCTTAATTGTTATGAATGACTTATTCTTGCCTTTAAATCTTAAATTAATTGAAACTCTAAATGTTAAAGGAATGAATTTTAGACTTTACAAAAATTGTTAATTTAGTTTTTTTCTCTTGAGTGATTTGTTTATTCTCACAATTTCTGTTTAGTTAACTTTATATATATCCTGTGAATTCTGCGCGAGTTTATGATAAAATATAACCGAAGAGATATGGGGTTAGCTCGACATAGATTGGCTGTATTAAGTTGTACTGCTGAGCCCATTATTAGGTATAGAAACTTAGTTAGATCTATTGATTTGAAACGAAGTTTAGAGAAAGTAATGTATCCTATTGGGCTAATGGGGCCACTGATGATGATTCCTCAAATAGTAAAAATTTTTGCTGAAAAAAATGCATCATCCATATTATTGTCATCTTGGTTATTTTTTTTATTTGTTTCAATATCTTGGTTTTTTTATGGAGTTTTGAATAAAAATAAAGTTTTAATTATTTCTCATTTTTCCTGGATACTTGCGTATTCATTTGTTATAGTTGGCGCTATTGTTTATTAGAGAATGAGGTTGATAATTTAGGATTTTTATTTAACTTGATGAGTTTTAAAATAGGGTTCTTTTAAATAAATTAATATTCAGTTCTATTATTGTTCTATTTTTAATCTTATAAAGAGAACTTGTTTTCTTTTGGTTATGGTAAAATTAAAACCAGTTTCAAAAAACTTTTTAATAAGATTATTTGGTTCAAATAAGTTTAGAACTAAAATTGATCTTGCATTAACTAGAGCACATAATTTTCGAGAAACTTATGCGTTTAATGTCGTCAAACCAGTTAGTGCAGGTTCAACAATTATATCTCCAGTTTTTACAGAGCAAGGATTGGCTCCTGAATCTTATTTTGCAGATATTCATACAAGAAAAGTTATTGGTAGAGAACCTAACTTTGAATTAGGTGATTATGGGAGGGGGGTTTTTCCAATTTTACTTTATAAATCAGTTCCAAGATTTAACTATTGTTTTCCAACTTTTCAAACTTTTATTAATTTTGCAGACGTACGTGATTTTACTTATGACTTTAATAATTGTTTTCCTATTGATTCAAAACCTTTAATGGTTATTGCAAGTTCGCAAGATAGTATGACTCTTGAGTTATTGTTAGTTCAAGAAACAGGACAAAAACCTATGAAACGCGCATTTGCAAAATATTTATTGGAGTCTGTTGAGGCAGATTATAAGTTTCAATTAACTGATAATTCGGTAGTTGCAAAATTAATTGATTCAAAACAAGGAGTGAGGGCAGATTTATTAAAATATGTACGAGATGAAACAGGATTTTTTCAAATATCTTCTGAAGAATTATCTAAATTAGAACGTTTTGCATATGTTCCTGAAGAACTTGAGTTAAATTTATTTTAATAACTCTTCAACATCTTCTAATTCATCAAGAATTTCTTCTAAATGATGTCTTTCAAGAATTTCAGCCTCTCTTAATTCTTTCATATCATGTTCTGCACGGGTAAACCCTGCCATCACAAATCCATAATTCATGTCGCCAATTTTATTTTTCCAGTTATTTCCTTTAGGCTCAATTTGAAGTTTATATCCGCCATCAAGAATTGCAAGTAATTTGGGAATGTCGTCTTCTAATACTGCTAAAAATCCATCTAATCTTCTAAACTGATCGTTAACTCTTTTTGCCCAATCAGGAATTGAATCAACATGACACGCATGTAATTTTTGTAAATGTTCAGTAGTTTTATGCGCATCAATAATTTTTCTTAGCATTCGATCAAATCTTCGAAGTTGTTCTAAACCTTTTTTTGCGTCAGCTATATCCTGATCTGAATTTAAGTGATATGGTAATGTAACTATGAAATTTCGTATTTTGTCAATTAGTTTAAATGTGTGTTTCATAATATTATTTTAAGAAGAATGAGTTTAAATATTTTTGTGTTGAAATAATCATTTTTGTTTGTTTTGGTAAAATTGAAAAAAATAAAAAATTTAGATTAAATTTTTTAACAAAATTTATTCTTTATGTTTATCTGCAAATTTTGCAATCCAAATTGTTGCAAGTACTGCGATTATAGTAATAATAACTGCATATGCCCATGGACCTCCAGATGATAACATACATAATGCACCTGAACCTTCAGTTCCGCAAGGACCTTTGAACAAAGCTTTGATCGCATCATTCCACGCAAGTGCTGCAACTAAACCAAATGCTGCAGTCATTAATGCCGCAATTTTTTCAATAACGTCTGATTTCATATATATTCCTCCTGATTTATTTAAAATTCAATTATATTATGGTAAAATAGTTAATTGTATATTTAAATTTAACATATTTAATTTGGGATTGTTTAATTTGATTCTTAATTAATCAATACAGTGGATTAGAATTTGTTTGAGCATACATTACTCTAAGTGTGTTTGAATTTGATTGATACATAGGACTTTCTCTAGTAGTATAAGCTCGGATTCTAGACTGAGAATCAGATATCATCGCATTCATTCCTGAATATTCATGTTTATTTCCGCAGGCACACATAATTAGTTTTCTTAGTCATAAGGTGCATATAAACTTAATCCGGATAGAATATAAGAAAAAATAAAAAAAGAGTTATGAAATAAAAGTTTTAAAAAAATGTCACCTCTTTTAGATTCTTGGTGTGAACATTAGTTTTTGCTAGCTCCTTTATATCCTCCAGAACCTCCTTTGTAAGGGGTACTTTTAGATCCTCCTCCGTATTTGCCAAATATTCCTTTCATTCCTCCACCATATTGTTTTTCTGCTTTTCCTGCGCTTGGACTATATCCTTTAAAGTCAGTCATTAGACCATACAAACCAGTCACAATATTTCTTGCAACTGCTTCATGATCTCCTGTGGGGGAGCTTCCACTCATAGTGTATGTACTTCCATCTGCTGCTTGATATGTTAAATTAATTGCAACAGGAGTTTTTGGAGTTAATTTGTATCCTCCTTTTTTTGTTTTTTCAACATCAAATGCAGGCATTCCTGGATATTGGCTCTGCATTGATTGTCCCATAAAAGGATTCCCTTGTTGGGCTCCAAGATATTGGCCTGCTGGTTGACCGCTGTTTAATGGTCCGTAGTTTCCGCCTTGCATTCTTTGAGGCATTCCATAACTATTTCCTCTGGGAACTAAACCAAACCCTGGTTCAAAAAAATGTCTATACATATCTTGAGCAGATTTTTGTTGTGTTGGATTTGCAGGGTTCATTCCTGCGCCATTGGCAATTTGTTGATTTCCATATTGACTATTGAATCCACCTAAACCTAACGCTTCTAAAACTTCGTTTAATTCATCTTCAGGATCAGTTTTTGATTTAGACTTTTTTCTTTTTTCTTTACTTTTTTTCTCTGATTTTTTATCATATCCCCATGCGGGAAATAATCCTGAAGGAGTTGCATAATTTTTTGAACCTGCTGGTTGAACTGCAGGCATTTGATTTGTTCCATACGATCTCATTATATTCACCTGTGACATTAGTGCAGTTTGTTTCTGCCTAAATACTAATAAGTGAATCTAATTTATAGTTATTTATCGACGAGAATATAGAATATTGTGACAAAGTTGTCGGAAATAAAAATTAAGTCAAATTTGTCTCGGGTTAGAAATTTATGATTGGTGTGAAAGAAAAAGTAATATAAATAAAAAAAATAAACTTAAAATATATTTTAAGCTGCTTCTTGTTTTAGAATTAATTCCTGTAACCTTTCAATTTCTGTTTTTGGTTTTTGAGGCTTGGAATTTAAATCTGATCTTTTACTATCTAAATTAATTACTTGAGTGTTGCCAGTATCCTTAGTTGAATTTGTGATGCTTGGTTTGTTATTGGGATTTCTTGTACTTGCTTCTTCTTCTGAAGTTTGATCTTTATTTGAGTAATACATTACTAATGCTTGATTAACTTCTTGTAATTGAGTGTGTGCTTCTTCCTCTGAAGTTGGAATTCCTAAATCACTAATTTTTCTATTCAAAGATCTAAGATCAATATCTAAATACTCTGCAGTTTTTTGTTTATCAAATCCAGTTTCCGCAAGAGTGCCATAAATAAATTCTTTTTCAAACTGATTTTTTGCTTCTTTAAAATCAGCAGTTTGAATCCCTGAATATATTGAACTAATTTTTTCATCACGAGTAATTCCATAGTTTTGTCCATTTAATTCGGTTGTAAGTTGTTTTGCAAGTCCTGATACGTTTTGTTCTATTGGGGAATATACATTAGGGTGCAAACTACCTTTGTAATCTCCTAAAGTTTGTTTTAATGCTGACGCAACTTTTTGTTCATCGAATAATGATTTTGTTTGAGATTCTAAATTTAATTCATCATCTTTTTGTGGACGATAAGCATCAACAAAACCTTCTAAACCATGTTCTTTAACTTTTCTGTGAATTGTTCTACGATTAACTCCGGTTTGACGTGCAACTTGAGAAATGTTTCCGTAATTGTCTCTTAGTTGATCTTTAAAAAAATAGTTTTCAAATCTTTGTCTTGCAGTGTCTAGAGTGTAAGGTTTTCCTTTAGCGGATTCATAAGCAACATCTTCTAAACCTTTTGCTAAAACTGCTTTTGGTTCTTGAAAGGGAAATGGGATTACTTTATTTACTGCGGTTTCAATAATTGACCCTACATCTGATTCATAAGTTTGATCTGCTTCTGCTTTTGGCGCAACATATTCTGGTTTTTTGTAAAGCGCTTTAACAGGATCTTCTTTTGCAGTTCTTAATTGATATAATTTTCCCATCGTGTTTCACTTATTTTTGTTTTGTTATTTTTTTGTGCGATATGTTTTTTAGTTTTTTTTAGTTGTGTTAGTAATTAATTATAAAAAAATTTAAAAAAAATAAAAATTTTAAAAAATTTTAGTTTAATTTAAACTGTAAACTTCAGGAGCTGCTGCAACATATTTTTCTGGATCTCCAATACCCTTTGCTGCGGCTTCAAGTCCACTCATAACTTCTGAACCACTTAAGTATCGGTCCATATTTGCTTTAACTCCGAATTGACCTAATTGTTCATTTACAAAACTTCCAAGTTCTGTTTTTCGATCGTCGTCTTGTATTGCGTGATCTAATGCAGTTTCATACATTTGCTTATCGTTTTTTCCCCAGTTTGAACCGGGAGCTTTTGCAAGACCAGTCATTAAGTCAGGAGTTAGTTCTTGATTTTCAAGATTTTTTAAAACAACTGATTCATTAAGTCCAGTTAACATTCCTGCAACTTGTTCGACCATTGCTGAATCATAATCTCCTTCAGATCCACCATAATTTCCTTTTGTTAATGCCGCCATTACTTCAGTTTGAATAATAGGCATTAATTTTCCTGATAACTCTTTTGCTTGATCTTTGTTAAGTCTATGATCTTTAACTGTTCCATCAGGATTTTTTTCGACTGAATCACTATACATAAAATTGGTCATTTCATGAAGCATAGCAAGTGATATGTCATTTGTTCTTTTAGGAATTTTGTCGCGAAGTACTTCTGGAATTTGTTTATAGTCCCACATATTTATCATCCTCGTATATGTTAATTAATTTGTGCGACACGATGCGTCGCAACTTTTTTCTTAATTACATATATGGGTTTCAAACATATGAACATTGTTTTAGTCCAATAATCAATACTGTGACAAAACTGTCCTTTCACCTTTTTTTAGAATGTATATATGATCTCAACACGACATTCTTATCTTTTTAATAATTTTAATTTGTTTAATTTTTTGATATAAATTTGAATAATATTTTTGATGTTTGATAATAATAAAAATAATGATAATAAAATAAAAAATTTTAATAAAATTAGTTATCTAAATAACGTCTTCTAATGGTGCCGCATTTACTTTAGGTTGTGCAGGTTGACTTTGCTGAGCATCTTTTGCCATAGCTTCTAAATCTACACCAAGTTCTTTTAAAGCACTAACATGCATTTGCATAAGTTGTTCTACAATTCCAAGGATTTTTGCCATTTCTTCTCTTTCTTTAACTAGTGTTGAAAGTGCACCTTTATGGAATCCAATTCTTTCATCTGTTGAAACATTTTTTAATGCGTCTTCTGCTGCTTGTTTAGCATCTGCTTCGTTTACTTCTTTCATAGCCATTTTAAGTCCTCCAATAAATTAGGATGTTTTTTTTTACTATTATTATATGACAGTATGATCATATAGTTGTTTATAAAGACATAGAACTATTTAAATGATTATTGGGTTGCGTATAATCTTCTGAGACAAAAAAGTCAGATAAATTTGTCGAAATTAGGATTTAAAAGGGTTTTAAGGCTTTATTAACTTGTTTTAAGAGTTAAATCTAAGTTTAACACAGTCAAAACTTTTTCTTTTAATTTTTCATATATTGTTATTGCACTTTCTCCCTTTTTAACACAATTAACTACAAAATTAAACGCAATATTGTGTAAACCATTGTTTGCAGGTTTAAATTCTGGATTAAAACATTGAGTTAGATCTCCTACATCATGTTCTATGATGGTTTTTACCCATGCAATTTCAAATGCAAATGCTTTTGCTTCTTCATCATGCAAATTATCAAGAGGAGTTGTTAAGACGTGGCCAATTTCGTGACCTAAAGTTAACATTAAAGAATCTAAATGATTTTGTAAGACAAATATTTTGCTTGTTTTAGGATAGTTATTTATTGCAAATCCTTGAATCCCTGGAGTCCATTTTCCTCCAAATGATTTATGTGCTTTTTTAAATTCTTCAATAGTGCAAATATTAATTTCAATGTTTGTTGGAAGTTTTTGATTGGTTAAAAGTTCAAATGTTTCTTCAATTAATGGTTTAACTTCTTTTGAACTATCAATAAATTGAGTTGTTGGGCGATTAGATTTTAAAATAGTAGTTGTTGGACCTTTTGAATAAGTTAATTGGGGCGATTGGGTTATTTCTTGTTCTTGATTTTGTTGATACGAATTATGCGGAGTTTGTGTTTGATTTGAAACTGCATAACCTATTCTTGGTTGAATAAATTCGGGACGCGCATCTAGAGAAATAAAATATCCTGATGAATTTGATGAGTTATTTGAATAAGTTAGTGTGTCTAAACTTTTTTGAGCAGAAATGGAGTGAGAAATGGGTGTGTTGGTTGGATTGGCATAAGAACTAGAAATGGCTGTTTCTAGATTTGTTTGTGTTGATTTGCATGGGCTGCAAGTTTTAGAACAACCACCACAATATCCCCCACTACTCACTCTATTACTCAAATATGTCATAATGAATCTAATAAGGATAAGTGAACTTAAAAAGAAATTCATGGTTTGGACATTAGATCTGAGACAGAAAAGTCAGAATGAAAATTGATGTGAGTTTGATTTAATTTATTTTTTAGGTTTCATGCCCATCTCAATTATTCTTTCCATTTCCTTGATGAAAGCTTGAGCCTCGACGAGATATTTATCAAAATCTTCTCCTCTAAGTTCTTTAATTTCTCTATGGGTTATCATTTTTTGAAGTTTATAAAATTCTCTTACTGTAGAGACATAAGATTTATCCAAAAGGTTATGTTTGACTAATCTTTCTTCTAATAAATCTGCAACATGATTTGGACTTGGGGGAATTTCACCCATTTTCATTAAAACTGCATGTGATGAGTCAATAACTGCCCAATATAAATCAACCACTGCTTGCATTATGTGCCATTTAGAATTAATAATTGTTTTTGGTGCTCTTGCAAAATAATTCCAGATTGCTTCAGTTGTTGGTCGAATACGTCCTTGCATTAATAATGCTTGAACAGGATCGAAAAAACCATTATCGATTAATGCGACTCCATCTCGTAAAATGTTTATTGCAATAGGATCTCCTGCTCTTACATATTCCCAAAAAGAAGTAAGTTTTAATGATACTATGTGCAAATCTTTACTAAGTTTTGCAACAAGTTGATCTGTAATTATTCTATACGCTTCAACTACTTCATCATTCATGTTAACTCTAAGATCATCAACAATTATTAAAATATCAATATCTCCACCTTTTTTTTTCTCACCTCTTGCAGTGGAACCAAATAAAGCACAACAAGCAATAAACTTGCCAAATTCTTTATACATTTCGCCTGCAAATTTATGGGCAATATCAAAATCCTCTTTAGAATACTTTTTTATGTTGGGATTTATCGGTGTTTCAGTTTTAATCTCCATTGTAAGGCTAAAAAGAGAGAAACGCGCTTATAAATGTTTGTGACTATTCTCAAATAGTGTAGTTATGTTTCGCGGGGTTTTACTAAAATATCATAAATCTTATAAAATAGTTCAATTAATACAATTGATATGGTTAAAGACAATGCTATGAAGAAAACTAAAAAAGAATTAGTTTCTGAATCAGTTAAACAAGAAAAAGAATCTAGACAAGAAAAAGAACCTAGATTAGAAGAAGGACTTGAAACTGTGCTTTCTAAAAAAATAAAACCTGCAGTAGAAATTACTATGCAAAGATTTTTAGGTGTGAGCATTGAAGAATTAAATCAAGACATATCAGAAAAACTTTTTAGAAATCCCTTAGTTGAGTTTGACATTGATACTTCAAAAAAATTTAAACAAGCAAAAAAAGATTTTAAAAATCAATTTTTAAGACGAATGTTGCGAGTGAGTTATGGTAATGTATCTGAGGTTGCAAAAAAAATAGGTGTTGATAGAAGATCAATACATAGGCTTGTTAAAGATGCAGGTATTGATGTTTCAAAAATAAGAGAAGATATGATTAAACCGTATGAAATAAAACAAAAGGCAGTTAGTAATGTTATTGAAGACGTACTTGATAATTATAAATCTGTTCTTCATCCAATAAAATTAAAAGAAGTATATCAAAATGTTGATGAATTATCTAAAGATATACTTGATGATATTCCAATTAGAAACTTTTCATTAAAAGATGCTGAAAAAGAATTTGAGATTCAATTTTTTCAAAAAGTTTTGAAAGAATCTGAAGGAAATTTAACTTTGATTGCAAAAAAAGTTGGGTTGAGATATGAAACCTTACTTAGAAAATTGAAAACATTAGGATTAAAACATGGGTGAGAAATAAATGAGTGAAGAAAAAAAAGTATTTGAAATTACCTCTGAAGAGGCTGATAATTTAGGTGCAACGCCAGTAGAAACTTCTGAAGAACATTCATTTGTCGTGAATGATGAAACTAAAATGGATAATTTAGCGGACCTTGTCGAATATATTCAAACAATACCTGAAGAAGAATTCACTAAATTTGTTCGTGAAAAAAAAAGAACTATGACAAATTGGCTTAAAGAAAAACATGGTGATGAGGCATTTTCTTCTGAGACATTTGAAGGAAAATCAAAAAAAGAAGTTCATGAACATTTGAAAGAAAAATTAAAAGAATTAAATTTATTAAAACAAGAAGCAAAAAAATTAACTCGAGAAATGTCTGAAGAAAAAGAAAAATCTGAGGCTGAAAAAGAGTAAGGTTAAAATATAAAGTTAATTAAAATATTTTTTTGTATTTTTTCTTTGACCATTTTATGTTTGGTTTATTATTATATTTATTATTGTTGATGTTGTTATTTTTATTATTTAATTAATGGTGTCTGCTTCTGGTGGGTGATTGTTGAGTTGCATAAGTTTCGGAATAATTAGGTATTGTTGTTGGTCTAGTTGGTCTTGTTTGAGACTGTGCGTTTTCTAAATATGTTGCCACAATTTTTGCTCTTATGTCGCTTCCTGCTTTTCACTGACTCATCAAATTGGTTTGTCCTTGGTTTAATTTTCTTAATAATGCTTGATTAGGATCTGATGAGAGATATTGTTGAATTGCTTGTTCAATAGTTTTAAGAACGTCATAAGTTTGAAGTAAAGCTGCTCTTGGCATTAACTTTAAGTTATCTCGTTCTCCTTTGGTTTTTGAAACACAACCTTTTTGAACTAATTTTTTTACAACATAATAAACTTGGTTTCGATCTTCTATTCCTAGGCAATCTCTAATTGCAGTTTGAGCAATTTCTTCAGAATCTTTTCTTGAAAATAAATAATCAACAATTTTTTTTACAGTTTTGGGGGGAATAGTTGATATTTCAGGATACCAAATTTGAGCTGCAGTCCATTGACAAAATACAAAAGCTTTTTTTACATCAACTTCGGATGTTTTAAGAAGATTATCATCGCTTAATCTGCGAGTAACATATCTTGCGCGAACTTTATTAATTCCTACGAGTTCACAAACTGCATCAAGACTAATTTCTTTATTTGGTGATGTGGTGGGAGAGATTGTATGAGCTGTATGTGGGAGAGTGTCAGGTGTAATTGGTTGTGCAGTTATTAAGTCTCCAATTCCGGTAATTATTCTTGCACTTTCATAATGGTGAGTTCCTCTTCCCCCCTTAAATGTTCCAAGAATGAGTCTCATGTTTAAATCGAGTGTTGTGTATACTTCCCATAAAATATGCCCTACTAATGGTTGAACTAATTGTGTGCCTGCTTCATTTACTCTGTATGTTTTTCCTTGTCCATTAATTTTGACATCTAATACTCCTGCGGATAATAAATGATCTAGCACTCTGGTTTGAAATTCATGAGGTCTTCGACAAAAATCAATTCCTTGAGTTTTTAACTGAGAATTAATATTTGCAGCAGTTCTAAATTCACCATTCATAAATAAAAGAGTGAGCATTCTACGTTCATCACAAAATAAATTTGAATATAATAGTTCTACACAATCTTCAAAATTTGAAGGCATGTGCTTTTTTTTAATAATCTGACTTTTATCTGTCATAATGTCAATTTTTTTGTAGGCGTAACATATTTAAAATTATGTGTTGATTTATTGTCACAGTTCTGAGACGATATGTTAAATTTATTTTTAGAATTTATTCTATTTTAAAAAGTTCATAGCTCATTTGAGAACCATTGATAGTTATGATTGCAGCGGATGCCGATAATGTTTCGTTATTGTTGTAAGTCCATTCGGTTGCAGTTCCTGGATTAAATAACATAGTAGTTGAGAAAGTATTTTCTGGAATTAATTGGCATTGAGAATCTACTCCTTTTCGACCTGCTTCGTGAATGTGGCCTGAAAGACTAAATTTAATATTATTATTTCTCATTAAAATATTAATTGTATTATCGCCAACATTAATTTCTTTATTGGTTCTATCAATTCCCTCTTTGTTATTGCATCTTGGAGGTTGATGAGATAATAAAATGACTGGATTAGTATTGTTGAGTAAATTAATGTATTCTTCGAAACTTTTTATGTCTCCTTCAAAATGTCCTAGTACATAAGTAAAATCACTCCCGTATGGGTTACTAATAAAATTAAAATCTTCTCCATGAATGAATCTTATTTTAGTCATATCAAAAACATTGGGGTGTTCATTATTTAATTTTTCTAATGCTTGAAAATAATCTTTTTTATATTCATGATTTCCTGGAATGACATAAATTGGCAGGTTTGTTTGAGCTGCGGCTTTTATGCAAAAATAAATATCATCAAAATCAAATAAATGGTTTGGATCAATTGTTGCTTTATTGTTTGCATAATCTCCTAGAAGAATGATTCCATCAACTTTTTTTTGTAAAAAAATTCTTGAAAATGCAGCTACGTTTTCTGATTTTCCATGCGGGTCAGAAATTACTCCGAATGATGCAGTTTGATCTGAATCAATATTTGTTTGAATAACTTGATCTTCTTTAATTTCAAAAATCATATCATCAATTTTAAGAATTTGTTTTTGTTCGCAACCTAGTAGTATGAATAAAATTAGTGTTAAAAATATTCCAATTATTAATCGTTTCAATAATTTTTTTTGAGTAGTTTGAGTTTTGATTGGTGGATTAATCATAATTTAGTATCACCAAGGTATTAATTGAAGTATTTATTTATTAATGTTTGTAGATTATTCTTATTATTTATTGATATATGTAAGTATATTAAGATTTGTATATTAATTTGATAATATTTATATATTAGCACTTATAATATTAGTATAATATAAATTATTATTTAATATGTTTAAAGGGGTTACTAATGAAAAAAAACAAACCTAATTGGTCAAAAGAATTAGAAGATCATATGGATCGTAAACATGCGGGTTCTAAATCTAGTAGAAAATCTAGCGCTAGTAGAAAATCTAGTAAGCGAACAAAAGCTAAACGTAAATATTCTGGAGGCGTTGTTTCAACTCAGTCTGATAATAAATTAACTAATAAAAAATATTTTTATCCTATGTTAATTATAATTGGAGTTTTAGTTTTAGTTATTGCGTTTATATTTAGGCCTGCAATGATTGGATTTGAAGCAAGATCTCAATTAAGTGATATGGATATTACTGTATCCAATTTATTACAAAAATTAGATTTAGTAAATTCTGATAATTTAGTTAAAGAAACAGAACTTGATACTTGTAAAAAATTAAATGAAAATTATATCTCTCAAATTTCTACTGAGAAAACTTCTCAATTGGAGTGTTCGAGCGAGATTAGTTTGTTAACTTCAAAGGTTGATCAAATTAAAGCAGAACATGAAGTTGAATTATCTGAAGTTCAAACTGAGAGTGATAAAAAATTAGTAGAAGTTGAAACTCAACTTGCAGATGTACCAGCAGAACTTAATAATGTTGATTCTAATATTGATAATTTAGAATTAGAATACCAATCTATAATTGAAAATTCTGCAAATAATATTTGTTGTAAAGCAAAAGTTGATGATGGGAGTGTTGATTCATATAGGATAACTAACAGTAAAATTGTTTGTACTATTGGTGAAGAAACTAAAATTAATTGTTAACAAGTAATTTAACTTGTTTTTTTATTAAATTTTTATTTTAAATTTTTTAGGGGAAAAAGATGGTGAAGAATGAATTTAGTATATTAGATAAATTTATTAGTAATTCTAATCTTATTTTATTTATAAAATTAGTTCCCATATTCTTTTTTGTATCTCTTTATTTTTTTCAGTCGCCCCCTCTTGGCTTAAGTCAACAAGCATGGACAACAGTTATTATTTTTTTAATTGCAGCCTACATGTTATCTACTGAGATTACTCATATGAGTATAACTGCAATAATTATTATATTCATGTTATTTTTAACTTCTGCAGTTCCCGCATCAGTTGCACTTTATGGGCTGGGGTCAAAATCATTTTTCTTAATATTTATTGGGTTTCTTGTAGCAATTGGTATGGAAGCATCAGGACTTGACGAGCGGGTCGCACATGAAGTGTTGAAATATTGTCATACTGAACGATCTGTTATATTGGGGGTTTTAATTATAACTGCTGGACTTTCGATGATTATGTCAAATACTACTACAGTTATTATGATGCTTCCAATTATTAAGCAGATTACTTCTAAAACTAATCTTAATAAAATTGCAATTTATTTATCAATTGCATTTGGTGCGAATGTTGGGGGTGTGGGTTTTTTAATTGGAACTCCTCCTAATGTTATTGCGGCAGAGGCTTTAGGATTTGGATTTTTAGAATGGCTTAGAATTGGATTTCCATTTATGTTAATTATGATTTTTTTATTATATATTTCTTTTTTAATATATTTTAAACCAAAACATGAAATCGAGAAATTTAAGTTAAAACATTTGGGCCCTTGGAGTCGTAAAGAAAAAATTGCATGTTCAATTACAATTCTTACTGTTGTTTTGTGGCTTACAAGTTTTTTGCATAGTTTATCAACAATTACTGTTGGTCTTATTGGTGGAGTTCTCATGTTTTTATTTGTTTATGATTGGAAATTTTTTCAAAAACAAACTGATTGGGGTGTTCTAATTTTACTTGCAGGAACTGTATCTTTAGGCAAAGCATTAGAAACTACTGGTGCTGCAACGTGGGTTGCTGAAAAGTTTTTGCAAATTACTGGATTTGAAAATCCCTTGTGGATTGCATTTGCTTTTGTTTTATTGGCGATGGTTATTACTCAATTTATTTCTAATACTGCAACTGCGGGAATTCTCACTCCAGTTTTAATTGGGATATCTGCAACAATTGGAGTTAGGCCTGAAGTATTAGTTATTCCTATGGTACTTATAGTATCGATGACTTTTTTGTTACCTCCTGGAACTGCACCTAATGCGCTGGTATATAATGCGACTGGAATAAGTGTGAAAGAATTCATAAAAGCTGGAATTTTGCCAACAATTTTTTCGATTATTGCAGTATTTTTTTATTGTATATTTATGATTGTTTGAGTTGGGTGATTTTAGTTTTTATTGAAAGTTTAATTGAGAATTAGTAATTGTATTATTTTGTGATTATTTTAGTTTGAGTTTTTTTTTATCTTTGATATCTTTTACCAAATTCTGTTTTTGTAATGTGTTCTAAGAATTGAGCGTGATGTTCTGGAGATTTTGCAGCAACAATAACTGTTTCATCTTGAGTTATTGGGTCTCCGTCTAAATTTGTTACGACTCCGCCTGTTTTTTGAATTAAATAAATTCCTGCTGCAACATCCCAAACTTTAAATGGATTTGCAAGACTTGTTACGTAAATATCGTGTGATCCTTTTGCGATGTGGGATAGTGAATATGCTGCAGAACCCAGTATCGAAACTGCTTTTACTATTGGTCCTTTTGGAGTCCATAATTTCATTATTTCAGAAATATCTGAAGAGTGATTTGGCGAAATATTATAATTAACAATTAATTTTGAAGGATCTCTTGATATGTCGGGTAATTGGTTTCCATCAAGAGTTGTTTTTATTCCTTCTCCTGCAATGTATAATTTTTCTGCACTAAATAAATTATTAATTAAAGCTAGAACTACTTTTTCAGAACCATCTGGATTAATTTGGTGAAGAGATAGTGCGGTTGCAACTGTATCTTCAAAATTGATAAAGCTCCAAGTTCCATCAATGGGATCACAACGCCAAATTCTGCCATTTGTTGATTGAATTTTTGGTAATTCTTCTCCTTCAAATCCATCTCCTGGAAATTCTGTGAGTAAATAATCTCGAATTAATCTTTCTGCTAAAGGATCTGCTTTAGTGTATGGGCTACCATCTGGTTTGAATCGAACATCAAAATTTCCGCTTTTTCTTACTTGTCGGATCTCTGTTTCGGCTCTTAGAATGGCTTCTCTTGCAAAAGTTAGTTCTTTGTAAAGATTCATTTTTCTTATTTATTTAAGGGAATTTAAAACCTTTTCGGTTTTGTCGCCACTAGTCCGTAGGTATGTGCGTTAAATTTATATAGTTGAGATTGTTAGTATTATATGATTGCTAGAGTTAAGCTACAATTATTGTGGTTGTAAAATATTTGTGATAAAATCGTTTTTTATGAGGTAAAAATGATGATTGATTTACATACGCATTCAACAAAATCTGACGGTTCTCAAACTCCAAAACAATTAGTTTTGCAAGCACACCAAAAAAAATTAAAACTATTTTCTATAACTGATCATGATAGTATTGATGCAGTTGCTGAAGGATTATTAGAAGCTTCAAAAGTTGGATTGAAGTTTATATCTGGAACTGAATTGAGTGTAATTTATCGACATCCACTTTATAAAAATGGACAAAAAGGTTTTGAATTACATCTTTTAGGATATGGGTTTGATCATACTAATAAAACACTTGTTCATGAACTCTCTAAAAATCAAAAACATAGAGAATGGAGAGCGGGTGAGATTTATTCTCGATTAAATGCGGCTTTACATCAAGATGGCGAATCAATAATTGCTGAAGCAGAATTTGCTGCGATGAAACAAAGTATTGATGGTGCTATTGGAAGACCCCATTTAGCAGCAGTTCTTTTACAAAAAGGAATTGTTACTGGAATGCAAGAAGCATTTGATAGATATTTAAAAAAATGTGATGTTGCCAAAAGAGATTTACTGTTAGAAACTGCTGCAGAACTTATTCGATCTGCAGGAGGAAAATTAGTCGTGGCACACCCCAATGGTTTAGGTGCATATTCTTTTAGAAAAATTTCTTCTGATTTTAATGTTCATTTTGCAATTCTTGATTCTATGCGAGATCATATTGACGGAGTAGAATGTTTTTATTGGGATCATACTCCTCAAGAATCTGAACAATATGCGGCATTTGCAAAATCTCTGGGGATGATCGTTACTGGTGGAACTGATCATCATGGAAATTTATCTGGTGATGCTGAACGTGATAGACTAGGGACGTTGGCAGTGCCAGAATATGTTCTTGATTTTTTTTAGGTGTGCTGATTTTTTTAATTGGGTTTAGAATAAAATTTTCTTTAATGTTTCACAAAATAATTCAACTTCTTCTTCTGTGTTGTAAAAATACATACTGGCTCTAGCGCTCCCATTAAGTTTGTGCGCATTAAACCAACTATGAACGCAATGAGCACCACTACGCATCATAATATTTTCAGATTGATCCATAATAATTGCAATTTGGTGTGGGTCCATATCTTTAACATTAAAATTAAAAATTCCACCTCGCAGTTTAGGATCATTAGGTCCAATTAATGTAAGCTCTTTAATTTCAGGCAGAAGTGAATCAGTCATTAATTTATTTAATTTTAACTCTTGTTTTTGGATGCTTCTAAATCCAATTTTTTGTAAGTAATCACACGCTGCACCAAATCCTATCATTCCAGAATAATTTTGTAAACCTGCTTCAAATTTTTCAGGGATTGGTTCAAGTTCGTAAGAATCATAAGTTGTTTCACTAACAGTTTCTCCGCCAACAATAAATGGTTTTAGTTTATTTAGCAGGTGTGCTTTTCCATAAAGGGCGCCGATTCCTGAGGGTCCAAGCATTTTATGTCCTGAACAAGCTAAAAAATCAACATCGAGTTTTTTTACATTAACTTCTTTATGTGGTGTACTTTGCGCGGCATCTAAAAGAACTAATGCTCCATTTTCATGTGCAATTTTAATAATTTCTTTTGCAGGAATTGTAGTCCCATCAAGATTTGATGAATGAACCATAGAAATTAGTTTAACTTTATTTTTTAGATTAGACATTTTTTCTTGAAATGAATCTAGATTAAATTCATTATTTTTGTCTGATTTCATAACTATCTTTTTTATTTGTCCTGCTTTGCTTTTTAGTAGCCAAGGCATAAGATTAGAATTATGTTCTTTATCAGTTTGAATTACGATATCTCCTTTTTTTAATTCTAGTGAATGTGCTATTAAATTAATTGATTCTGAAGTGTTTCTTGTAAAAATAATTTCTTCAGATTTTTTTGAATTTAGAATTTTTTGAACACTTTTTCTTGCTTTGTAAACTGCATCATTAACTTCGCCACTAATTTTGTGTGCACTTCTTCCAGCACAGCCAGGAAAGTCTTCATAATATTCGTTTTGTGCATTAATTACTTGCTGAGGTTTTAAACTCATGCATGCATTATCAAAATAAACAACGGGTTTTCCTCTAATCTTTCTTTCAAACAAAGGAAAGTCTGCACGTATCTTTTTAAGGTTCATATGTTATTAGGAGGAGGTCGTTATTTATATTATTTTCTTAATATTATCAATAAATAAGAAAAAAATAAAAAATTTAGAATTATTTGTAATTTAGAGTTGTGTTTTAGATTTATTTGTGATTATTTTATTGAAGTAATTTAAAATAAATCTGGTTGTCGCATGTAATCTAAATATTCGGATTCAGTTACATCTAGTCTTAATCCATAATCTCTATGTCTCATGGCAACAGTAATATCTGCTAAAAAACCTTTTGTGACTGGTCCCACTTGCCCATCACCTACTTGTTTATCTTTAATTCCAATAACTGGCATGAGTCCACAACCAGTTCCAGTCATAAACATTTCTGTATTGGGATCTTCAATTAATGCCCACATATCTTGTGCGGTGAGCATAGCATCATTTACAATTTGATATCCTTTATGTGTTGATGCATAAATTGCAGAATCATGATTTGCTAGTTTTTCTGCTTCTGATTTTAATATTGGATCGTGATCTGCAAGATGTAAAATCATTCGTCTTGTTAATCCATTAAGGCAGATTTTTGGGTGTGGTGTTATGATTTCAACTTTGTTTGGATCTGTTTCCCAGCCGTTTTCTTTAATAACAAAGAAAATATTATCCACAGTTGCTTCAGTTAAATATCCATCCCCATTAAACATTAAAGCTTCTTTAAATTCTCCCCCATTTGTTCCATGAAGAAATGCTTGAATATTTTGTGCATATTGGGTTCCTTTAACATTTGGATCGAGTGAGCGTGGATCTTTTGCAACTACTGAAGAGATTCCTAATTTAATGCCTGTTCTATACGTTTCTGAGGGGTATAATTGGATTGTTGCAACTAATGCTCCCATTGTTGGTAAGACGCATTTTGTTCTTCCTGCGCCAAGATCGCCAATACCTGAGAGAACTAAAGGTCTAAAATATAATGATTGATCGGATGCTGCTTGTTCTTTTACTTCAAGGGCAGTTTGTAAAATTCTCCATCCGAATTCTTCCTGGGAAAGATATGGTTTTATTCCCCATTGGGTTAATCCTTTGTAATGTCTATTGACATGTTCTCTGAATAAAAAAATGGTTTCATCATTTCTTAATAATTCGGGTAATCCTGGTTTGGCAAAATGAAGAACTCCTTCAAAAACTCCATCACCATATAATGGGCCGTGATCAATAAAAGAAAAACCTGCTTGTTCTAAAGGAAAAATTCCTTCTCTAACTTCTAAAACTCCTGATGTATTTTCCGCACCAATTGGGTGTGCAAATAAGGTTTGGCCTGCAGTATTAAAAATTGGATTTGTAACTCCTGGAACTATTGGCATTGCCATATAAACTCTTGCGATTTCGCCTGTATTTGTTGCAGCTTTTAATGCTGTTGCCACTTCTGCTTCAGGTCTTCCTTGTAAAACATCTTCTAAAGAATGCCTTTTATCTTCATTAGTTAGTCTTGTAACTCCGGTGAATAATCTGTCATGCATATGTGTTGCCCCCATTATAATTCTTATTTGGTGATGCTGTTAATTAGTCTTATATTATTATATTTTAGATGTATTTTTTATAAAATTTTGGGGTCTTTAGTATTATTACTTTTAAATGGCTGGATGATTTAAAAATGAGGTATTAGGGATAAATTTTTAAACTTTTGAGTGTTTAAATTATGGTGTGATAATTATGAACCGAAAAAATCAATTTATTCAAGAAATGAAAAAAGATGATGTAATTAATGATGTGTTTGTTGTTAAATTCAAAAAACCAGTTGAACAATATAAAAATGGGTATAAATTTGAATTAAGATTGGGAGATCGAACAAAAGAAATTATGTTAAAATATTGGGGGCCAAATGATGAGCAAGTAGTTCAGACATTATATGATTCAATTAAAAAAGATGAAGTTGTTTTTGTTCAAGGAAGAGTATCTGAATGGAATAATAATTTAGAAATTGCAACCAATGAACATAACGAAATTAAAGTTTTAAGTTCTGATGAATATAGTTCTGAAGATTTTGTTCGTGTAACTGAACAAGATGTTGATTTAATGTATTCTGAATTAAAACAAATTATTGGTTTGGTAAAAAATTCTGAGATTAAAAGTGTGCTCGATTATTTTTTTAATGATTCTGAATTTGAAAAAAAATTTAAATTTAGCCCTGCTGCAATGTATGTTCATCATGGTTGGCTTGGTGGATTACTTGAACATAGTTTATCTGTAGTTAAATTAATTGTTGGACTTCATAAAGTTCATCCTAACCTTGATTTAGATCTACTAATTGCGGGAGCAGTTCTTCACGATATTGGAAAGTTAGAAGAATTTGAAGTAAAAACAAGTATTAGAGTTTCAAAAAAAGGAATGTTACTTGGACATGTAAGTATTGGTGTTGATATAGTTGAGAAAGCTTGCACTTCTGTTGGAATTGCGGATGAATTAAAAATGAAATTAATTCATATGATTATAACTCACATGGGTGAATATGGCAGTAGTAAAACTCCATCATTTCCTGAAGCGGTTGCAGTATATTATTGTGATCAAATGGATTCAAGAATAACTCAAATTGAGACTTTGATTAAGGATGCAAATACTGAAGATGAAACAATATATCATAAAGACTTTGGCAATGTATTTTTGAAATAATATTTGATTAATCATAAATTCAGAAAAATAAAAAAATAATTTGATTGGTTGTTATTTACTTTTTTTATCTTTTTTTTTGGTTTTGTTTAATTTCTATTTTGTATTTTGTGTAATTGATAAAATTGTTGTTTGTTGTCAATGAGTTGTTGAAATGTTCCATTCTCAACTATTTTTCCTTTGTCAAGCACTATTATTTTATCCGTATTTTTTAGTGTTGAAAGTCTATGTGCAATAACTAATAATGTTTGGTTGTTTATTTTATCAAGACTTTTTTGTATTTTAGATTCTGTTTTACTGTCGAGTGCAGAGGTTGCTTCGTCTAAAATCAATAAGGGTGTATTTTTGTAGATTGCTCTTGCAATTCCAATTCGTTGTCTTTCTCCGCCGCTTACTTGATATCCTTTTTCACCGACTAAATTATTGATTCCTTTGGGTAGTTGACTAATTAATTTGTTGAGTTGAGCAATTTGCAGTGATTCTTTTAATTTTTTGTTGTTTTTATTTTTTGTTGCAATTGCTATGTTTTCTTGCAGGGATAAATTAAATACTTCTGAGTCTTGAAGTACTATGCTAAATTCGTTTGTGATTGATTTTTTGCTAAAACTGTTTAGGTTTTTGTTGTCAATAAGAATTGTTCCTTTATTTGGAGTGTATAGTTGAAGTAAAAGTTTTGCAAGTGTTGATTTTCCACATCCTGACTTTCCCACTAAACCAATTTTTTCATTTCTGTTAATTTTTAGATTGAAGTTTTTTAGAACTGTTTTGTCTTTGTATTTGAAGGTTATATTTTTGAATTCAATTGTTTTCCAATTTTTAGTGATGTTATTTTTGCCGTTGTTGTTATTTGTTTGGTTGTTAAATAAAGTCATAAATCTTCCAATGGCACTTTTTACTTTGATAAATATGTTGATGTTATTACTATAGTCGTGAAGTCCATTTTTTAAGTGATTAAAATAACTTGCAAATACATAAATTGATCCGACTGTTATTTTTTGATTCATCACGTCTAGTCCGAGCATTAGTATAAATAATCCATAAGTTATTGCAGAAAATATTTTGATTGTTTTATTTTTATTTTGGCTAACATCTCTTGTTTTTAACCAAGTTGTGTAGTAAATCTTTTCTAAGTTTGTGGCTTTTTTTGTTAAAATATCTTTAAGTCCTAATGATTTGACTGTTAACATGTTTGATGTAGATTCATGAATTTTTCCACTAACTTTTTCTTTAATTTTATTTAATTGATCTCTGCAAATTATTAGTTGTTTGTTGTAGTAGGTTTCTCCTGCAAGATAAATTATGGAAAAAATTGTTGCAAATGCTAAGTATTTGATGTTTAATGCAAAAAACATGACTGCGCATCCAACTAATCTGGTTATTATGTGTAATCCTTGGTTTGAAAATGTGCGAATTCCATCAAAAATATTTTCTCCACCATCATTTATTTTGTGTATTTTACTTCCTGTTTCTTCTTTTTCATGACATGCTAAATCATTGTCCATAAGATTTGTTAATGCATTTAGTCTTGCTTCTTTTCTAATTTCTGCTCCAATTGCTTGAATTCTAATTTTTCCAAATAATCTTAGCCAAACTTGAAAGCCACCTAAAAAAATTAAAATGCCAATTAAAATGTAGAATTCTGTTTTTGGCGTTTGTAAATTGTAGGTTGTAAAGTAGTCTATGATTAATCCTAATACGAATGTGTTTGCAAATACGATAAGATTTGATAATGCACTAAATCCTGTAAACAAAAAGAATTTTGCCCTTCTTCCTTTGAGCATTTTCCAATAATCTTGGAAAAAAGCAGTCCAGCTATAGGTTTTGTGCTCCATTGGATATATTAAGATAGCTAGATTTTTAAACTTATATTTTGTAAAATGTGGGTTTGTAAATATATATTACAGAATACGCAGTTTTATAAAAGGATCAGAGGCTTATATACTATAGAAGTTAAGAATTCTTGGTTGTTTTTTGGTGTGTTTTGATTGGTTCTTAGTGTATTTTGGAGTATTTTTGCAGGGTTATTAGTATGGTTTAGTTTTAATTTATTTAGACTTCTACAAATATTTTTTTAGTGCTATTTAAAAATATATTATACTTTTAAGTGCGTTATGAAAAAAATAGTTGTAATCGGAGGAGGGAGCGGAATCTTTAATTTGCTTAGAGGATTGAAAAAAAAAGAGTGTAAAGTAACTGCAATAGTTTCTATGATGGACAGTGGTGGAAGCACGGGAGTTTTAAGGGATGAATATGGTATTTTGCCTCCTGGAGATGTAAGAAAATGTTTAGTTGCATTATCTGAGAGTTCTGAACTTATGAAAGATTTATTTCAATACCGATTTCCTGTAGGTGGACTCAAGGGTCACAGTTTTGGAAATTTATTTTTAACTGCTTTAACACAATTGACGGGAAGTGAAGAACAAGCAATTTTAGAAGCTGGAAGAGTTCTAAAAATTAAAGGGCTTGTGATTCCAGTAACGCTTGATAAATGTAATTTGTGTGCAGAACTCGAAAATGGTGCGGTTGTTAAGGGAGAGACAAATATCGATGTTCCGAAACATGATCCAAATCTTAAAATTGATAAAATGTTTTTAGAACCGGGAGCAAATGCTCATTATGGTGCAATTAAAGCAATTGAATATGCTGATTTAGTAGTTATTGGTCCGGGAGATTTATATTCAAGTTTAGTTCCTAACTTGCTTGTAAAAGGAATTTCTGATGCGTTACAAAAATCTTCAGCTACAAAAATTTATGTTTGTAATTTGATGACAAAACATGGTGAGTCAACTGGTTTTTGTGCGAGTGATTTTTTGCGAGTTGTAAAATTACATTCAGGAGTGCGATTTGATCATGTTATTTGTAATGATTTTTCACAAGTAATTTTACCTAGAGAAACTTTGGATAAATATGCTAAAGAAAAAGCATACCCTGTGGTTGTTGATTTTGAAAAATTAAAATTTAATGGTATTAATATTATTTCTAAAAATTTATTATCTAATTTAAAACTATTAAGACATGATCCTAAAAAAATATCTGATTTAATTTATTCTTTAATAAATTAAACTATATTAAAATAATAATTAAAAACAAAAAATAAAAAAGATTTTTTTACGTATTTTCTACGAATTTAAGTTCTAATTTAGTTGACACTTGTTTTTTAAGTATTGGAACTAATGTTTCTGGTCCAGTAATTATCCCTGGATACACTATGTAATGGGTTGCAGTTCCTTGTTTAATTTCTTGGTGCATTGCCTGTTTTGTTTGTGTATCGTTTGCTTCCAAATAATAACTTGGAGAGGGAGTTGTTAATGGTTTGTTTGTTTCTAATACTTGTGTTATTTCTTGATCTGATGGTGCTGGAATTTCATAAATGCAAGTCATGTCTGCTTGAGAATGTGCAGGAGTCGTAGCACTTATTAATTTTAATACTCCAAATTTTGAGTGAACTTTTAAACTGTGGTTGTCATACTGTGCAACAATCAAAATATTTTTTGCAGGAATTATTGAAAAACCTATGGCTTCAGTATAAGTTCCAACTCCTATGTTTGGTATTGCTGATGCTAGTGTATGAGTTATCCAAGTTTCTGGATTTGCAGTTGGAATTGCGCAAAATTCGGAAATTGGTACTAGGCCTGTGTAATTTGGAGGCAGGTCATATTGTGCTTTTAGTTCGGGGGGCAATTTATCTGCTGGCAGTGCTAACCCGATAAATGCAGAAGGTAATATTCCGCAATCTAGTGTTACCCATTTATCCATTGCCATTTCTTTATTTCCATAAGATATTCCATCTAGTTGATGTAATAATTCGAGAAATGTTGAACTTTCAAGATTGGTCGCATCAATTATTTTCGCTTCAAGACCTAGAGGTTCTGTATTTAGATGGTTTGCGTTTTGAGGTGTGGTTAGCACATAAACTACATAATCTTCACTTATTGTTTCTAAATTTAGTTTTTTCATTTTTTTATCTCCTTTCGAAATTTATTTATTATTATTTTTTGAACTATTTTGTAATTATTTTGGAAAATAATTTAGAGACTGTTTTAGTATTATTGTCTCTGGATTAAAGACTATGAGAAAGAACTACTGCCGTCTAATTGGCATAATTTTTTGTTTTTGTTTTTTTAAATATTTCATTTCAATCACTACTATGTGTATGTGAATGGTTTTTAATTTAAATATTTATCGACTGAATTCGAACAAATTAAACAATTATGTTCTATTTCGAACAAAAATCAATAAGTTTAAATACTTGAATTGTTTTAGTGAGTGCATGGTTAGTGTAACAAAGCTTACTGAAGAGTATATTCGTAAGCATAAAAGTATTAAGGATTGTTTGAAATCAGGCTTATTGAATTATTCTGCGCTTGCGCGATTAGTTTTTAAAGAGTTGAAAACTAAAAAATCACTTCCAAGAGGAGTTGGAATGGAGGCAGTACTAATTGCTGCTAGACGTTACAAACACAAATTGAAATTAGAAAAATCAAGTGAAAAACAAATATTGCAGGTTTTACGCGAAAGTGAAATTGAAATTAAAACAAAATCAGTTGTATTGGTTTTAGAAAAACAACTTTATCCTGATAAATTAATTGAAGTTGAAAAAATAATTAAAAGAAAAAAAGGATTATTTAATGCAATTGAGGGAGTAAATTCAATTACTATAATTACTACTGAAAAATATTCGGGCGAGATAAAACAAACTTTTAAAAGTTCAATTATTCATGAAATAAAAGGGCTAGTAAGTTTAATTGTAAAATCCCCAAAAGAAATTGAAACAACACCGGGAGTTATGGCATACTTATATGGGGTTTTAAGTGATGCGGGAATAAATGTTTATCATACTTTGAGTTGTTGGACTGATACATTTATTGTTGTTTCAGAAACTGATATGAGTAGGGTACTTGAGTTATTTGATTTTAGTTGATGAGTGAATGTTAATGTGGAGTATTAATTAAATGGAAAATAAAACTTGGATTATAATTATTGTATTATTGCCAATAATGCTTTTTCTTAGTTATGGCTTTTTTGTAGCTCCAGAAATATTTAATGAAGGAGGATCAATTAATGGAGTTTATTCTGAATATATTGAAGAACCAAGCAGGGATTATTTGGGTCTTGGTGACGATGAAATAGAAAAATATGTTCGAAATTATATTTGGGATTTATACATTATTTTATTTGCAGTCTTGTTGATTTTATTAACTGATGTTTCATTTTCAGATTTTGGATTTGATTTGAGTGAAATCAAAAAAGATGCGATTATTGGAATTTTATTTTTTTTAGTGGATTTGGTTTTGTTAGGGCTCGTAATTTATGTGACTACAAGTTATATTCCAGAACAAGTGTTAGATTATCATTTAAGTATTTCAGATATAACTGGATATGCTGCTAGTGGAGAATTAACTCCTAGTGGACTCAATATTCAATTTTTACTTTTAAATTTCTTTTTGTATTTTTTCTTTGTAGGTCCTGCTGAAGAAGTTTTTAGATTATTTTTGTTGATTAAGCTTGAGAAAGTTAGCAATCTTTTTGTTGCAGTGGTTTTGAGTGCATTTCTTTTTGGGATTATGCATATGTTTGGATCAGTTTTTCAAAGTTTAAATGCATTTATTGGGGGCTTAGCATATAATTTACTTTGGTTATTTAGAGGTAGAAAAATACTTGCTCCAATTATTGCACATGGGTTTTATGATTTTATGATAACTTTGTTACCGTTTTTTAAATGAGAGTGTATTTATAAAAACTTTTAAATATGATAAAATCATTTTTAAATAAAATCAGGTAATTTATGATAAATTAATGGTTAAATGATACTTGTTTACAATATTAGTTTATTATATTAATAATTATTTATTTAGAAAAAGAGGGGAAAAATTGTTTACAAAACAGGAAATTAAACGACTTAAACAGATTTCTACTGTGCTAGTTAAGCATGAATTAGGTTTTATTCTAGATAAAATTAAAGCAAAAAAATATGCGCCTTTAAGTTCTAAATTAAATAAATCAAATTTTTTACCAAAACATATTGGTCCAAAACGACTCGTTAAAATATTTGAAGAACTAGGGGGGGCTTTTATTAAACTAGGACAACTACTTAGTGTTAGGCCTGATCTTATCCCTGAAGAATATACTATTGCGCTTAGATCATTACAAGATCACGTACCTGAATTTTCTTGCGAGTGTGCTAAACAAATAATTGAGCGAGAACTTGGAAAAAAACCAAATAAACTTTTTAGAAAATTTGTTCCAAAACCAATTGCTGCAGCATCAATTAGTCAAGTACATTATGCAGTTTTAAGAAGTGGAGAAAAGGTTGCAATTAAAATTCAAAGACCTGATGCACTTGAACAATTTTCATCAGATATTGGTCTTATGAAAAAACTCGTGAATATATATTTAAAAAATCACAAACCAAAACTTATTGATCCTCATCAAATCATATCTGAATTTGAACAGTATACTATGAAAGAATTAGATTTTTTAAATGAAGCAAAGAATTTACAAAATTTTTATCAAATGTTTGAAAATACAAAAGATATAATTATACCTAAAGTTTATTGGGAATACACGACTGCAAATATTGTCGTGATGGAATATATTGAAGGAAAACCATTAACTGATGTTTCTCGGTTAAAACCAAAAACCAAAAGAGATTTAGCAAATAAGTTGTTTGATAATGTAGTTCGGCAAGTATTTTTTAAAGGTTATTTTCATGCAGATCCACATCCTGGAAATTTTTTGTTGTTAAAAAACCGTAAACTTGCAATGCTCGATTTTGGAATAGTTGGAAAAATTGACGAAGTAATGAAAGATAAAATTGGCATGCTTTATGTTTCTATGATTGAAGGAGACCTTGATGGGATTGTAAAACATATTTTAAAACTGGGTATTGCTGGACCCGGATGTGACAAAGATTTATTAAAACATGATCTTCGTGAAAATTTAAGAGTTTATCATAATACTCCATTAAGTAAACTTAATGTTGGAGAATTCTTTTCAAAACTTATTTCTGTTGCTAGGCGAAATAAATTAAAGTTACCATCAAGTTTTGTGTTGTTGGCAAAAAGTTTAGTGACAATAGAAGGACTTGGAAAAGAATTGAATCCTCGATTTAATTTAGTGCAAAGATCAAAACCATTAGTTGCAGAATTAAAACAACAAAAATTAAATCCAGAACATATTAAGAAAAAGTTAATGCAAAGAGGGATGGAATTCAAAGAAATATTAGATGATATTCCTCAAGACGCAAGAGCAGTTAAGGAACTCATGCATAAAATGGAGCAAGATGTTGTTGTGCTTGATAATAATGTGAAAGTGTTAACTGGAGAGATGGATCGATCCAGTAATAGATTGAGTTTTGGTATCTTGATAAGTGCACTGGTTATCGCATCAGCCATAATGATTAGTCAACCAGGCCCACAAATGTTTGGAATAAATGCATTTTCATTTTTTGGACTTAGTATATCTTTAGTTTTATTTTTATTGTTATCAATAAGTATATTGAGAGAAAAAAGTCACTTGATGTGATTTTATTTAGGTTAAAATTTAAAAAAGAGGTGTGTAGAGATGAAAAAAAGATTAAAACATGTTTTACAAGAAGGTTTGAGTACTGCGAAAGTTGAAGGAAAAAAATTCTTCAAAGAAATGAAAACAATAGTTAAAAAGTCAGGAGTGGATGAAAAATTAGCTCGACAAAAAATTGATGAAGTTGTTGCACAGTTTAACAAAGAAAAAGTAATTGCAAAAAAAGAATTAAAAAGGCATGCTAAATCAGGAATGAAAAAAGCAAAACCGTTAATTAAACAAAGTGCTCATTTAGTTGAAGCATTAGTGAAAGAAGTAGCAACAGAATCCATTGAAGAATTAAGAAAAGCAAGATCAAGTCTTAGTAAAACTGGAACTGTTCGAGTTGATAAAAAATCAGTTAAGAAAAAAGCTTCAAAGAAAAAGGCAGTTAAGAAAAAAGTAGTGAAGAAGAAAGCTACAAAGAAAAAGGCTGTTAAAAAGAAAGTTGTTAAGAAAAAGGCTGTTAAACGAAAAGTAGTGAAGAAAAAAGTTGTGAAGAAGAAAGCTACAAAGAAAAAGGCTGTTAAAAAGAAAACTGTGAAGAAAAAAGCAGTTAGACGTAAAAAATAATTTTTAAAACTAGGTGTTAATATGAGAGATCGTTGGAGTAGTCGAACAATATTTATCCTTGCAGCAGTTGGAAGTGCAGTAGGACTTGGTAATGTTTGGAGGTTTCCATATTTAACTTATAAATTTGGAGGGGGCGCATTTCTAATACCATTTTTAATTGCGCTTATGGTTCTTGGAACTCCCTTATTAATTCTAGAATTTGCATTAGGACAAAAACTACAAAAAGGCGCAATTCATGCATTTCAACATGTACATCATAGACTTGGAGGTATAGGATTTTTAGCTATTACTGCCAGTTTTATTGTAGTTGTTTATTATGCGGCAATACTTGCATGGGCACTTGTATATTTTGTTAAATCGTTCACATTTAATCTTCCTTGGGTTGGAGATGCAGAAGGTTATTTTTTTGGGAATGTTTTGCAATTAACTGATTCCATATCTCAAATAGGTGGAGTTAATTGGTGGCTTTTTTTAGCATTAGGAGTTGTTTGGTTAGCAATTTATTACTGTGTTAGAAAAGGTGTTGATAGTATTGGAAAATCCCTAAAAATACTTGTTCCTTTACCTTTAGTTTTGTTAGGAGTTTTACTTATTAGGGGATTAACACTTGAAGGATCTCTTACTGGAATTTATTATTATATTCGACCTGACTTTAATGCACTATTAAGTACTGATCTTTGGTTGGCTGCAGCATCACATGTATTTTTTACTTTGAGTATTGGTTTTGGAATAATGATTGCATACGCAAGTTATAATGATAAAAAACAAGATATAACTGAAAATAGTTATATCACTTCAATTTCTGATGCTGCAATAAGTTTATTTGCAGGATTTGTTGTTTTTGCAATTGTAGGTTACATGGCACACTCAACTGCTTCGACTGTTGCAGATGTTGCAACTGCAGGACCAGGACTTGCATTTGTGGTATTTCCTCAAGCATTGTCTATGATGCCACTTCCTTGGTTGTTTTCAATTTTATTTTTTTTAACTCTTCTAACTCTTGGACTCGATAGTGCATTTTCTATGGTTGAAGGAATAATTGTAGTGTTAGGCGATTTTTTTAAAGCAACTCATAAAAAACTTGCAATGATTGTTTGTGGATCTGCATTTGTTTTAGGAATTATTTTTACAACCAGAGCAGGACTTTATTTTTTAGATATTGTGGATCATTTCTTATCTCATTTTGGGCTTGTGCTGGTTGGACTGTTTGAATGCATTGCAATTGGCTGGATTTATGGACCTGAGAAATTGAGAACATATATTAATTCGGTAAGTGATTGGCATCTTGGCGCGTGGTGGGATTATGTGATTAAATATTTCATGCCTGCTGTATTAATTATTTTACTCGTAGTTCAAATGTATCATGAATTTACTGTGCCTTACGAAGGATATCCTATATGGGCACTTGAAGTTGGATGGTTAGTTGTAATAATACCATTAGTTATCGCAATTGGTATGGCACTTCACGGGTCTAAGACTTCAGTTAAGTGTTGTAAAAAATAAATATTTAAAAAAAATGATTTTATTTCTATATTTTTAAATAGTTTTTACAATCTGAATTTTCTTAGTTGGTCAAAACTAATTTACTCCGACTAATATTTCCATTTCAGAATCATTACTTGAGGGATCATAGTTATGAGGATAAACTTCTAACCAAAGACCATTTTGTTTCATGTTTGATTTTGGAACTCCGCACATTTGAATCTCGCCATAAGTTTCTCCAATTTTTTCAATTGGGCCTTTGTGTGTGAAAACTAAATATTTACTTTTAGGAACTTCGGTGATTTCCATTCCTTCCGGAGCTATAAATTCCTCTGCTACCTCTGCGCAAGCAATATATTTAAAACTACAATCATCTTTATCTGTTGCTTTGCAAAAGCCTAAAACTTTTGAAGGATCAACTTGATTAATTTCAGAAATTCGACTCATAAACTTATCCCAACCTGGTTTTAGATCTTGACTGCACTTTTGAACTGTTGTAATAATTCCAATTCCTGCAATTTTAAAATTTGGTTTTTCAACTACTTTCATATTATCACCCTTTGTTTTCTAGTTTTTTTATTTGATAAGTATTTATTAAAATTTTTGTTTGATAAATTGCTATTTGGTTTAGCTTAATTAATCGATTTGATTGAGAAATTTTTTGTTTGATAAACTCTGAATTTAAGGATTCTAAATTGGCTAAAATAACTAATTGAGTGATGTTTGCATAATCTCTTATATTTCCTTTATGAATCTGATTTTGTTTTGACCATTCTTTTGCAGTTTTACCAAACAATGCTTTGTTTAAAATATCTGCCTCTGAAGCATATACGATTTTTGCTTCTTTTGAAGAAATCTCAGGAGGTATTAAATTCTCTTTGATTGCATTTGTGTGGATTGCATAATTAATTTTAACTAATTCACGTTTAACATTCCATCCTAACTTTAATTTTTCATTTTCTTCAATTTTTAATCTTTGATACTCTTTTATTAAATAAAGTTTAAATTTGATAGAAATCCAAGTAGCAAATTCGAATGCTATATCTTTATGGGCAAAGGTTCCGCCATATCTGCCACTTTTGGATATTATCCCTATGGCTCCAGTTTTTTTAATCCATTGTTTGGATGATAGTATAAAACTGTTTAATCCTGACTTGATTCTAAACCCATTGAATTCGATGGGATTGAATTGAGGATTATTAAGTTTTTCCCACAGACCTAAATATTCAATCGTTTCTCTATTTCTAATCCAGTTCGAAATTAAGTAATCTGTTCTTTTTGGGTTTTTATATCTTGCAATATCTGTTAAAGAAATGTATTCGTCTTCTTTTTGACTAAAAATTTTAATTTCTTTTCCTTTAACATTAATTGTTTTTTTCATATATTTAATAAATTGAATATTAATTATAAGTGCTACGCGTAGAAGTCCAATGTCCAGTGAGTTTTTCTAAACTAGGGTTTATTAGTTATTTGTTTTTTAGAAAACTTTTTGCAAATTCAATTCCATCTTGATTTGCTTTGTGGTCGTGAATTGTGTCGTGAAAATTCTCAGGTTTTATCCATTTTATGATTCCTAATGCTTCTCTAAATACTCCAACGCTCCAAGCTCTTTTAGGGCCATAATAAATGGTGATTGCTGCACTAGTCATAAAATGAAGTAATTTATCAAAACCTTTTATTAAGTAATCTCCTCTTTCAAAACGACGAATGTATTCAGAAACCATTCCAGGATGAGCTTTTTTTACTCTACCTCCTGCTTGACCAAAATTAAATGCCATCCATTTAATTGTATTTTTAGGATCTTTATTTCCTTCTAATTCTCTGAATAAATGCAACGCAACAATTTTGTGTACTTTTTTTGTGGGACTCGTTTTTAATTCTTTTTCTGCATTGTCAAAAGCAGTCCAATAAAATTGAGAAGACCAAGTTTGAATTTGTTCAATAGTTATTTTTTTCATCCAAGGACTTTTATGAAGAGTTTCTGCTAGAGTGTGATAATCATTTTGTATTTTTTGAGCTTCTACAATACTTAATTTTGTTCTAGGATGTTTAATTACTGCTTGTGGTGTGTGCACATCTTGTCTTATCCTATTCATTAGTTGTTTAGTAATTAATGGGGGAAATAAAAATTCAAGTAACTTAGTTAACCAACTTCGTTTTTTAGGTTTTACTTTGGAAACTTCTTCATGAATTTTTTTAAAATCTTCAGGGGTGAATCCTTTGCCCTCTAACTCATTTCGAAATGCAAAAACATCATCTAAGAATACATTAGAACTTAGTTTACCTTGTAAATATTTTTTAGTAAAAGGATAGTTTGAAAGAATTTCTTGTTTATTTGAGTCGAGGAATTCAAGCATTTTAATTCTTTTTTTCTTTTTTTATTGTATCATAATTAGGATTTTTTTTAATCCAATCAGATATTTTTTCATTTCCCGATGTGTAGGTTGTTTCATCCCAAAATTTACCAAACTTTTCGCTAATTTCATATGCTGCTTCACGACATAAAATAAAATATGGTTTGTTAGGACAACGATGCAAATGATCTATGCACACATAATAATCAATAACTACTAAACTCATGCCAAGTAATTTTTTAGTTGTAAAATCATAAGCTTTTGTTTCTTCTAAATTATAATGGTACTCTCTGCGTTTAAGTGCATTTAATTCGGAATCATCTAATTCAAATAAAACTCCATTAAACTCATGATCTTTTGATTTAGCCAAATTAAGAACATTAGGTCCTTGATCGCTTTTAACTGCTAAATTAAAAATTCGTTTATACCCTTTAATAATTACTGGTGTAAAACATTTGTCCGAAATAGTTTTTTTTAATGATTCGTGACTGATTAAGCTTCCATATCCAATTACTTTGTAGTTCATAAATTTGATTAAATTAGTTTTTATTAATAAAATTTCTGGTTATAACTTAGAAATAATTAATAAAAAGTAAAAACAAAATAAAAAATTTTAGATTTAATTCAATTCGCAAACATTACTTCTAGTTGTTCTCTGTGTGATTTGTAGCTATCTTTGTCAAATGAAATTGTTTGACCTTTGTAGTGAATTTGCACGACTCCATTATTCTTTGTTAAACAAATTAATTCTCCATCCAACTCATCTAATTTTTTGATTGGTGCATAATAATCTGTTTTAGGAAAAGGACCTGCAACCATCTCACCATCACAAATAACTCTTTCTTCATTGTTTTCAATAATGCTGTAAGTAAGTTTTCCATCAACTAATGTAATATTGCTAATCGCTCGATCCCATTTACTTGGTGTTTGGTAATGATCTTGTTCGCAGCCATCATAAACAACAAATTCTTCATCTCCGTTTCGAGCTACAAATGCTAGTTTATTGTCTAAAAAAGTAACATCTCTAATTGAATCATATGTTTCTGTTTCTTGACCATTATGGTTGACGCAAGATGAATCCCAACTATTTCCTGCAACTATTGCAATATCTGAATTTGTTACAGTTAGTTTGTTTAAATTAATTATTTTATACTCCATTAATTCGGTTGATTCATCACTCCATCCTCTAACTAAAATACTTGGTTGTTCTTTTCTATTTCGTGTGTGATTGACGTTGTCATCTTCTTTTTCTCGCTTTGCAATATAAAATACTTCACCATCAAATAATTTGGGAGTTTCATCAAACAGTCCATAAGCATTTGTTTCTTTTCCATTCAGAGTTGCCCATACTTGTTGACCATTCTTTTCTGCTAAAAACATAACAGTTCTTTTTTTAGTTATTGCATCATGCACATCAGTAATTTTTATAATTGAATCATATTCTGCAGTTTCTTTACCTTCAAAAACAACTACTTCTTTTCCATTGTTTTTTGTTACACCTAATGCTTTTTCTTCAAGAGTTCTTGGAGTATCATAATCATCAATAATTGCGTGCACATGATTGATTCGTTTATACTTGGGTGAATTTGTTTCTTGAAAAACTAATCTTTCTTGGTCATCATTAGATCTTGCAATATAACTATTGATACTTCCATTATCATTTACTATCAAATCTCTTATTTGTACTACGTCTGTGTTTTCGTAATCATTAATTTTGAGTATTGTTGTGTCTTTAGTTCTGTATTCAACTTCTCTTGTTTCTGTATCAAAAACAATAAATGCATTAGGTTCAGATAATCCTAGTGATCCTGGATTTAATGCCAATACATTTTCATCTTTATGTAAATGAAACTTGTGGGTGTGCCCAAATAAAACTAATTTTTTTAGATCCTGTTCTTCTCTTGTCACGAGATCATCCAGCGCAGTTTTTGCTTGATTAAATCTTATTTGAGGAATTTGAGATTCATAATCTGCTAAGTTGTGTCTAATATAAATTGCAGTATTATCTAAAACAAAAGTACTTCCATTTTCATGCATTGTAGCATCAATTGATCTCATTTCGCTTGAAAATTCCCATCGATCCATTCCGCCAGAAGCTTCATCCCAAAAAACAGAATGAAGATTAATTCCTGCGAATGCATCAATTTCTCCGTGGAGATCTCCACAATCAACAATGGTTTTAATGCCATTATCAATAGCATATTGTTTAACCATTTCAATTTGTTCTCTTTCTTTATGAGTGTCTGAAGTAATTATTATTTTCATTTTATTCGCCATTATTTTTAGGTTCTGCGTCATTGTCTTTTGGTCGAACATATGTTTCAGAATCTTTGATCAGGGTTTTCCAAATGTCTCTAGTTGACGTTGAATCAATTGGCATTCTTTGGATATAATCTCTAGTTAATTGTTCGACATTTTCACCAACAACAAAAACTCTAGCCTCAGAAGATTTTTCTGTAATTTTGTCATACAAAACATCTGCAAATGGTTCTGGTTGTGCTCCTCTAGAAACTGGAAGCATATTATCAATAACTGCATACCTAAACCCAGGATGCGATTCAATAATTTTTAATGCATCTTGATAGTTTGCAGCAGCATGAACTGTAAACACTGTTCCATCTAATGATTTTCGTAATCTATTTCTAACTTCAGAAGCACTATTTACAATCAAAATTGATTTTGATATTCTTCCATCTCTAAAATCTTGGTAACTGACTCCTGGATTGAATAAAGATCTTATCCCACCCTTATCAATCATAGTTGCTGCAAACGGATCAATTTTTTCTCCTGGTTTTAAAAATCCTGTTGAGCTATACATTGCGTTTATTAAGTCATCAATAGGAGTTTGATTTGTTGAGTTGTCTTTGTTATAACTCATTTTCTACACCTCAAAGCATAGTGTAAATAATCAGTAACTAATACTGGATTTGCAACGCCTGAATTAAATGATTCAATTGCGCTTCTAATTTGTGATTCTTCTCTAGCAACTAAAGCATCTAGCACTGAATCATCATGTAAAAATTCTCTTACAGTTGCAATATCTTTTGGAAAGTCTAGTGAATAACCTGATTCTTCAGGATAGTTTCCTGTATATTGACTTGGGTTGCCATAAAAAATACTAAATCTAGCAACTACTAATCCTGAACCTTTCCAACTTCTCACATCATCTTCTGCAGCATCAGTAGATCCAATTATTCCTAGTGTAAGATCATCTGGCCCTCTAGATTCGTGATCTCCCTGACGATCAAGTCTAACAATAAATTTGTCTGTTGAAAGAGTTTTTGTTCCATTAAGATTTTCTGATTCGTATCCGAACTTTTCTTTTTGCATTGTGATATATTTGCTATCAAAACGCTCAGACATGTTCTCATATAAATATGGACTAAATAGTCCTACAATAATTCTTTTTTTGTCTCCATCTGTTTCATTCATTTTTACGCCCTCCAATAAAAATTTTAAAAAAATTATAAAAAAATTACAAAAAAATTTATAAAAAAATTTGAAAAATTATTTCTCAACATTTAATGCATCAAGAACTGCTTTCCAATTTTTTGCAGTTTTGAAACCATGTTTTCCTTCTTGCACATATTGAGATCTTTGATCTTCTGAAACTCTGTATGGGCTTTGGTCTGTTAGAGTTCCATCTGTAAGTGTGTAAATAGAAGAGTGATCTCTTTCATCAAACATGATGCATTTAGTTCCATTAATTGTGAACTCTTGTCGTTGATGCTCATTGTCTCGATCATAGAATAAATCAAAAGTTGCAGATATTGGTCCTGTGTGATGATTCATTCCTGTAAGAACTGCTGCATAAGCTATTCCTTGTTTTGCTGCAAAAAGAACCACTGAATATCCTAAAGGTTGGTCTTCATGTCTTTGCCATTCTCCTTCTTGACTCATGTTTACAATATCTTGTGATCTTCTTCCACCCATTGGAAACATCATATCTGTCAAAACAACATCATATTTTTTGGGTTCAATGTCTGATTCATAATTTACTTTATGTCCCATTAAAGTCAATGCTTCAACTAAATTGCTTGCGACATCAACATTATGTTCTGCAAGTAATTGTTTTGCAGATTCACGATTCTCTAATTTATCATCAATAACTAAGATTTCTAATTTTGTCATGTTAATTCCTCCAACATAATTTTAAATACTAATTCAACCTCAACACAAGGTTTATTGTTACTATATAGTAAAAAATTTAGGTATTAATATCTTTCTCATATTAATCATATTCGGGATATGAAAAACGTAAAATTTAAATAAGAAGAGCTCTAAGTAAAGAATTATGAAGCGTAAACTCATAAAACAAGGTGGTGGAGGGGGAATGACTGTGTATCTACCTAAAAAATGGATAGATTTGAAAAACCTTAAGCCAGGTAATGAAATAGATATTCTCGAAGTTGGCGAGGGATTGTTATTTTCTGCTGAAACTATTTTGGATAAAAAAGAAATTACAATTGATCTTAAATCAAGTGAGAAAAAAATTATACGAACTCAATTAAGTGATTTGTATAGGTTGGGTTATGATAAAATTAAATTGGTGGGAGTAAATAAAGAACAAATTGAATATGTTGAAACTTCTGTTGAAGAATTTTTATTGGGGGTGGAAATTACTGGGAAAGGTACTGATTATTTGATTCTTGAAAATGTTGCAGAACCGAGTGGAAAAAAACAAGAAACTTTAGTTAGAAGAATGTTTTTGTTGATAAAAGAAACATTTGAATTAGTAAAATTAGATTTGGCAGAGGGACAAGTTAATAATTTGAAGCGAGTTGAGAAATTAACTTCAAAAGTTGGGCAGTACAATAATTTTTGTAGGCGAAATATTTCAAAAAAGAAATTTACTGAAGAAAGAATAAATTTTCATTGGGGAGTTTATACTTATTTAATTTTGATTCAAAGTAGTTTAAAACATTTATGTAAATTTTTGGCTAAACAAAAAAGTCTGGTTATTTCTAAAGAAAGTTTAAAACTTTTTAATAAGTTAGAATCAGAATTTGATTTATTATATTCTTCATTTTTTAAGAAAGATTTGAGTGGTTTAGAAAAAGTTAATAATTCTTGTCGTAAGGTGCTTTATGGTGAAGTGTATTCTTTGCTTAAAAAATCTAAAGGTGAAGGAACAATTGTATTATATTATTTTGGAGAATTATCCCGATTAATTTATTTAACAACATCTCCTATGTTAGGAATTTTGTTGGAGTGATTCATGATATGTTTTAGCTACTTTTAGATAACCTTCTACTTTTTCTCGTTTTTTATAATCTTTTTTCATAAAGCATGCTAGTCTTAAACTTTCAGTTAACATAGCTTCATGAACTCGTCTTCTAAATGTGGTGCTGTTTAGGGTGAATTCTGAATCTGCATGAGTTCTTAATTTAAAGTAATTATTTATTTGTTCATCTACTTTTGATATGTCTGTTGCAAAAGTAAATTCGTCTTCTTCATCTAACATTGATCTAGCTAAGTCTTTGTATTCTGGTCCTGGCGCTGCTCCTGAAAAATCTCCTAAAACTTGGGATGCAAACCAATTATCTTCTTTGGCATCATTATGTGTGATGGTTCTTTTTTCGTAATGCGCTTTGTTTTTTGTTATGTTTGTGTAGACTTTTTCGAATGGTTCGACTAGGTCGCCTAATTCTTCTTTAATTCTGTCATATGAAAAAAATTGTTTCACTGTTGGTTTAAATGTTGGATTATTTACCTCTGTTTTTAATTCTGTATGCAGCATTGATAGGACATACATTCTGTGAGAAAAAATTCCGTCAGTTATTCCTAATTTTTTAAATAATTCTAATTTATCTTGATTTGGTTCTTTTGTTTCATCAACAATTTTTGAGCAAACTACGAAAGTTTCGTTTTCGCCTAATAAATTGCCATTATTAAAATCATAAACTTGAGAAACATATTTTTTTAATTGGGAGTTGTGTTTAACTAATTCGCCTATGTTACTTTCTTTTTGTGCGCTAGTTTGTCCTCTACAAACTTTTGGAAATAAATCTTTTGTTGCGAGAATTGCTCCAAGATCCTTAAGTTCTTGTTTTTCTTGTTCACTAAATTTGCTAAGTGGATGACCTGTTTGATAAATAATTGGAACTTGTCTATCTCTTAATTGTGTTCGCAGTTTTCTTAATCGTTCTATTCCGTTTCCCATTGCAGTGGGATGATTTGGTTCCCAAGAATTATCTACAAAAATTGCAGCACATTTATCTAACAAATCTTGATTGACTTCTTCGTCTAATGCTGCGACTGTTACTTTGCGATTGTTTGGTTGGTATTCTCCTAGGAGAATTTTTTCACGATCACTTAAAATTAGAAATTGATAAGGCATATGGGTTTGTTGATTTCCATTATTTAATGATGTATCTATGAAGTTCACATAGTTGTCCCACATTTGATTTTTATATTCGTGTTGTAATGCTGATAATGATTCGCGTCCGTGTCTTCCATGCATAGTTCCTGTTATTTCGTAGCAAAGCATGTGCATTAGAGTTGGATATGTTTTTTGACTAAAATATTTCACATTCATTTCATCTAAGTCAAAGCCTAATGTTTTTGTTACGTGTTTTATTGTGTTGTTAAGGGCCTCATGTTCATAATTTGGGAAATATAAAATTACTTCGCTTTCTGGAAATTCTTTTTCAAGTTTTTTAAATGTTGAAATTGATTTAAGTAAATCTGCTAAATTCACAAATGTTTGTTGATTTGCATTAACTAGGATAACATCTGGATTTGGATTGATTTGTTTGTATGTTTTATATGTTGAATTTTCTTGGTGGATCTGATCATGAGTAAAATCTCTTATGAAAATTGTGTTTCCTTTGCTATTGGAATCCATTGATAGTGGATCGATTCCTAATTTTTCTCTTGCAAATTTTTCGATTTCTTCTTCGTTTGGAACGTGATCATAAGCTATATCTCCAAAAAGATTAAAATCGCAGAAATCATCAACTATTAGGATTGAACCTTCTTTAGATTGCATAATTCCTAATAAAATATCATCAAGTGACATGTGTTTTGATGGATTTTACTGATATATAAAGTTTTCGGTTCTTTGTCACTCTTAAGTGGTCACTTTATGTCTTTCATTAGTCCATATCATAAATTAAATTTTGGTATCTATTTGGATCTCGTTTTAATAATTGTTTCCAATATTTTGCAGTGCTCATTTTTTCTCCTTCTTTAAACCAAGCTTTTTCTAATTTTGTTTGCGCAAGATTTGGAGTTTCAATAACTGCTGGTTTGTAAATTACATAAGTTGCAGGTTGAGTTGCTATTGGACTTGCATTAAGTAAATCATCAATAGATAATGTTTGTGCTAAATTTGCAATTGAAGTCATATTATCACCTTTTGGGTTTATTATTATCTTCACCTCTAAAACTAATAAATTGAATTTTGTTTAAAAACAAACTTATTTAGAATAAATTTAAAGACTTTAAAACACTTTTTAACACTTTAAGATACTTTAGAGCTATGTTTTATTGATTTTTGAGCATTTTTTGTGCTTTGAATTACTTTTTGAGTATTTGTAGCTTTTTTTGACTTTTTGATGAAATATTTTAGGTTAAAACCCGGATAATTTTTAAATTATGAATTTTTCTTTATATTGTATGATACAAATTGACGGGAATCATTTAGAAGGAGGAGGGCAAATAATTCGAACGGCACTCGCATTATCTGCGCTTACAGGCAAAGAATTTAGTGCTAATAACATACGTGCTGGAAGAAAAAAACCCGGTCTTAAAGCACAACACTTGCATTGTATACATGCATTGCAAAAACTATGTTCTGCTAAAATTGATTCCTGTGAACTTGGAGTGGAATCATTAACATTTAAACCTGGTAAAATAAAAGTACCAATTACAATTACTGAAGATATTGGAACAGCTGGTGCTATGACCTTACTTCTTCAATCAATACTGTTACCTTCAATATTATCAGGTGGAAAAGTTAAATTAAAACTTACTGGTGGGACTGATGTTAACTGGAGTATGCCTTATGATTATTTTAATCAATTAGTATTACCTCACTTAAAAAAATATGCAGATATTGAATGTAAATTAATTAATAGAGGATATTTTCCAAAAGGAAATGGGGAAATTGAATTAAAAATTAAAGGAAAATACGAGTTTGATTTAGAAAAATTAAAAGAAGCACCACAATTGATTTGTGAGGCTCAAGGAATTATTATGCAAATAAAAGGAATTAGTCATGCATCTCAAGAATTATCCAATGCTCAAGTTGCAGAAAGACAAGCAAGGGCGGCACATTCATTTTTATCTAAAAAATATCATTGTCCAATAACTATACGTTCAGAATATAGAAAAACATTAAGTCCTGGAAGTGGAATTACTTTGTGGGCAGTATTTTCTAAATGTGATGATGATGTTGATGTTATTAATCCTATTCGACTTGGAGGATCAGCTCTTGGTAAGAAAGGAATTCGTGCTGAAGAAGTAGGAGAAAACGCTGCCAAAGAAATAGATAAAAATATTAAATCCGGATCTTCGGTTGATAGTTATTTAGCAGATAATTTAATTCCATTTCTTGGCGTATTTGGTGGAAAAATAAATTGTAGTGAAATAACAAATCATACTAGATCAAATATTTATGTTTGTGAAAAATTCTTAGATGTTAAGTTTGAAATTGATGAAGAAAAAAGAATTATTGAAGTTAAAAAAGAAATAATGAAAATAGAATAATTTTTATTAATTAACTTCTGTTAAAAATATAATAAAAAAATAAAAAATTTTATTTGATAAATTCTACTTAATTATATGTTTAGTTTGGAAAAGATGGTGGAGTTCCTGGATTTAAACCCGAACCCAGTGCACAATCATTTTTAACATAAACTGCAAATCCTTTTCCGATTTTTGAAAGCATTTGGTTTGTTGATGATGTTTGCCAACTCTGAGTTGAACTGACCCACTGATAAATTTTTGAAAATTCACAATCTTCTAAACCAATATCTCCTTCAGATAATTCTATTGGGATTACTAAAAAATTCCAACCTTTTTCATATTGAGCATATTCTCCTCCCGATTTTAAATCTGCATTAGGCGAAGTATAATAATTAAGTTTTGTATTTTCAGTAAAAAAAATCCATTGAGCAGCTAGACTTAAGGTCATTCTATTTTCATAATTAGATTTTAATAATTGACCTGCTTCTTCCATAGAATTAACACCTACAAATTCTGAGTTATCTTTTACTCCAATATATGATTTAGTTATTGGAAGATAAATATATTTCCAAGATTTTCTCCATTGTTGAACTGAATCATAATTATTATAATCTTCTCCATCATAAAAACTATAATGCAGCGTTGATGCAGGAATTAAATTCCATCCTTTTTGATACTCAACTGAAATTTTATTGTAAGGAAAAGATTCAGTTGCAAATTTATTTGGTTTAACTTGAACTAATTCATACGAACTAACGATAGTTGCTAATAGGATAGTTAAAGTAAGTAGTAAAAATATTATTTTTTTCATTTTTTATTCCTCTGGAAATCCTGGTACTGCAGGAATTGGCGTGCATTGACAATTGTTGCAAAATTCATTAGAACTACATTCGTTTTTTTCACAAGTTTCTCCTTTCTCGACTATATTGTTGCCGCAAAAAGAAGGTTCACTACAGCCTGTAACAAAAATTAGTACTAAAACAAGTGCAGAAATTAATAAAACAATAGTTTTGTTCATTTTTTAACCTCATAAAAATAGTATATTATTGGTTATTAATGATTGACTTTTTTAAAAGTTTGGTATATTTTTAATAGAATTAAGAATTGTGTTGTTAAATCTACTCTTTAGATGTTTTTTCTTCTGAGTTAGATTTAGACACTGTTTTTTTAACTGGTTTTGGTTCTTTAATACTTGATGCTTGGAAAACAAGTAAATCTTCTGTAGTAAGTTTTTGTCGCTTTTTAATTTTTTCTTCAACAGTTTTTTCGCTAATTTCAAGTTTTTTTGCATCTGAAGCTTTTTTCTTAGCTCTTTCTTTAGTTTTCATTTCATACATTTTGCCTGAAGCTTCTCGCATACCGCTAATTTTACCTTTAAATTTAGATGCAATTTCATTATATCTATTTTTAGCGTCAACAAATTTTTTCAAAGCGTCTTGTTCTTTAATTTTTAATTCATCAAGTTCTTTGAATAATTCAATAAGTTCTTCATGATACTTTTGACTTTCTTCAGCTTTTTGTTGAATTTTTCTATGAGTTTCATCAGCTTTAGTTTTAGTCTTATCTAAATCTTTGCCGAATTCATGAATTTGATTAAATACTCCTGAAATTTGAGTAAATTGTTTTAATATTTTTTTCTTTTCAGAGATAAGTTTCATAACTTTTTGCTCTTTAGAAAAAGGCATACCCTCAGTTTCTACTTTAAATTCAAGACCTTCAATTTCTTTTTTTAATTTTGAAGGATCTTCTTTTAAACCTAATTTTTTCTGAGCGTCTTTTTTATCTTTAGCAAGTTTTTTAATTTCATCTCGCTTTGATTGTAAACTAGAATTCAATTCTCTTCGTTTTTCTTTCGATTCACGAACATACTTAGTTAAATTGTTTCTTTTATTTCTTAGTTCTTTAATTTTTTTAGAAATATCAAGAATTTTAGAAGATAAATCTCTTTTTTTAGAAAACCAAGATTCTTTTTCTTCATTAAGTTGATTTAACTCGGTCTTTACTTCACTAACTTCAGCTTTTTGTTTGCTAACGTCTTCAATTAGTTTACTTTTATCTTCTTCGTTTCCCATTTTTTACACTTAACTTTGTAGTGAGGCGTTTAAAAACACCCATATAAATTATTTAAAAATTTTGAAAATAAAAAAAATTTAAAGCTAATTATTAGATTTAACCAAATAAAGCGCCAAGTCCTGCAGCTGCTTCTTCTTTAGGTTCTTCCTTTTCTTTTTTTGCTTCTTCTTTAGGTGCACTTGCTGAAGCGTCTGCTGCTGGTGCTGCTGCCGGAGCTGCAACGATAGCTGCTTTTTCAATAGCTTCATTAATATCCACACCGTCAAGAGCTGCAACTACTGCTTTAACTCTAGCTTCATCAACGGTTACATTAGCTGCTTCTAAAACTTTTTTCAAAGTTGCTTCTTCAACTTTTCCGCCTGCTTTATGTATTAACATTGCTGCGTATACGTATTCCATTTTGTAAAACCTCCGTAAGGATCATTAAACTTTAATTTGACTCTTCAAACTATTTGCTTGACGTTCTGCTTTCGCAAGAATGTCTTGAGCAGTATCTTTAGTCATAATTCCTTGACCGATAGACAATGCTCTAGCGTCTGAAGCTCCATTAGTAAGCATAAGACCAATTGTTTCTTTATTAAATATTCCAGCTTCCATACATAAATTGAAAGCCCAAGTATGACATTGAGTTATATTGTTGATATATTCATCTTCATCGATATTTAAGACGTTTTTATCATAAATCATTCCATCTTCATAAACTGCAGTAAGTGCTAAACCAATTTCCATAGGTTCGATACCTAATCTTGTTAAGATTCCTGCAAGTTCACTTTTGATTTTATCTCCTTCTTTTGCAACTGTTGCATCTTTTTTAACGGCAACTTTTCCATTTTCAACTCCAGTTGGAATTCCTAACGCACCAAGTTGACCAATAATTGGGCCAGGTGCAAAACTTGTAGGTCCTGCGGGAATAATAATATCTTTAGGTGCAATTTGACCTGCTTTTGCAGGTGCGGATGATTTATTTTTATTAAGAGTTTTAAAAATTGCAAATGGATTATCTTTAGTAAATAAAAGTGCGGGCATCCCTATAAGTTTTTCATTTAACTTTGAAATGCCTTTTTTATCTTTTTCAGCTTGTTCAAATGCAATTTTCATGAGTCTTCGTTTAGTCATTTTAATAACAACTTGACCACGAAGATTTTCACGCATTTTTTGGATTTGTCTTGCTGGAAGATCGGACATGTTAAGAGCTCCAATAATAGGATAAGTTTTGATAAGTTCAACTAACTCTTTCACTGTTTCTTTTTTTTGTTCGCTTACGTATGCCATTTTCTATTAACCTTATCTATGTGGAACTATAACAGTTTTTGACATGCAGTACTTCACTAACACGTTTTTGATATTGTTCTCTTCCTGAGGAAGTCCATGAACAAGTGCGTTGTAAGCTGTAATTATATTATCAATGATCTCTTCTTCTTTTTGATCTTGATTACCAATAATTGTTTGAATGTTTAAAGCAGTTTTTGCTTTTAGTCTAACAGTTTTTTTAAGTCGTTCTACTAGTGCAGATACATTAGCATTAGGAGGAACAACACATCCTGCTTTAGGATTTGGCATTTTTTGTTTAGGACCAAATACTTTCCCAAAAACTTGAGCAACCTTTGGCATGATATTTGCTTGAGCAATAAAAATATCGTAATTTTGAGCTAATTTTTTGAGTTTTTTCTTATCTGTTTGGTATTCTCCAAAATCTTTAGCAGCAATTACTAAATCGCAGTGTTCTTTAGCATTATCTTTTAATTCAGGACCTACTAAAGCACAAATTTTAGCTGTTTTACCTTTTGAGAAATGAAGCGGAACAAACATATCAACATGATTATCTGTTTTTTTTAGATTTAAACCTTTTAGATTTATGACTAAATCAAGGCTCTGCTTGAAATTACGCTTTTTAGAACTTTCATTTAACTTTTTTAAAGCTTGTTTAACGTTTTCTTTATTCATACGATCAACTCCACCCTCCTATTCGCCTACGAAGACAATAGTTAACGGGATTTCTGTGATATCGAATAATTCTTAAGAAAAAATAATGATTTATAAATATTTTGGTATAATGCGCAACTATGTTTAAATTTTAGTGTAATTTAAGAAAATAAGTAAAAAATTTAGATTATTATTTGGTTTATTTAATCAATAATTATTAATTAACAATAATCTCAGTTTTTAGAGCATCTGTTGCTTTTCCACAATCATGGTTGCAATATAATTCAAATGTTCCTTTTTTGTCTGCTTTAAATTCGATTGTTAAATCTTCGCCAGGATTTATTAATTCATCAACATCAAATGTGGTTATTGCAAGACTCATAGTATCATTAGCTTTTGAATAAACATTTAATCTTACTAAATCATTAAGATTAACAGTAATTGTTTCTGGATCAAATCTAGATTCAGTAATAATCATTGAGACTTCTTTAATTGCAGGTGTAATTACTTCAACAGATTCTTGAATTGTTGTAGTTTGAGTCTGCATTGGTTCTGCAATAATTGGTTGAGTTGACTCTGTGTCTTTTGCTGCTTCATTACATCCTGTGGCAAACAATAAAACTGTCATTAAACAACATAATGCAATAATTTCAATTAAACGTGATTTGCTGCTTCGTTCTTTCATAATTATAACCCCCAATATTATGATTGAATTTGTATAAACTTAACAATAGTACTACTAATTAAAAAGATTGTGGTTGTATAGTTTATAAATGGTTTAAAATAAATAAAAGAAAAAACAAGTAATTTGTGTTTTTTATGTATTATATAGCTTATTTAGGCCTTTTTTAACTATTGTTTTGATTTTATTTTCTTGATCTTCTGTTAATTTAGTGCAATTATCTATATAGTAAGTTTTAGATTTAATTCCGCAAAATCTTAGAATGTCTGATTCGATGTGTTTTTTTGATCGATCACCCATAAATATTCTAGTCATCCAACGTTTGGCGCCTGTAGTCATAAATATTGTTGCTTGTTTGCCTTTTAATAGGCCTGTAGGAATTTTGTTTTTGTACTCATATGCGAATCTTGGAGTTAAAATTTTATCAAAGAAACCTTTTAAGATTGCAGGCATTGTGCCCCACCAAATGGGATAGATAAAAATTAAATTGTTTGAATCACTAATTTTTTGTTGGAATTCTTTATTTTGTTTGGTTATGTTTCTGTTTCCTGCAGTGTAGTGTTCTTCTTCGTGCAGGACTGGATCATATTTTATTTTGTGAAGATCTAATAGTTCATACTCTAATTTGTGTGATTTGAAGTATTTTTTAATTTCAGTTAATATGGTTTTAGAATGGCCCTTTGTGTTTGGGTGTGCGAAAATAATTAATGTTTTCATGGTGATTTCCTCCTAATAGAAATAATAAAAAATTAAATAATTTAAACCTGTTGGTTTGACTTGTCGCTATTATAACAGTAATTTTTTTGTAATCTGTTTTTTTTTTGAATTAGTAGTCTTTTGTTTTATTTTTTTTTAACAATGTTCTTTTTTCCAAATGGCTTTTTCTAAACTCCAGATTCCATTACCTTGCGCAATTATTACTAAAAATGTTGCAAAGAAAACAAGAGCTAATTCTCCTCCATTCGTAAATGGGTGTAATCCGTTTTTTATGTGGACCATAAAATATGCGACTAACATTGTTGCAGCTCCTAGAACTCCTCCAATACGAGAAAAAAATCCAAAAACTAAAAACAATCCTGCAATAACTTCAAATAATCCTGCAAACCAAAATAAGTTGATTGCACCAATAGGATCTCCACCGAGTCCGAATAGTTTTTTTGCGCCGTGTAAAAAGAACAAAACACCGATAATTATTCTAAATGATGAATACAAGTATGGGCTAGCATTATTTATACATTTGTGATAATTGTCACATTCCATTTTAAATTCCTCCAGAAATTGATTGTGATTGATTGAGGCCAGGTTCGTTTATAGGTGTTGCTATTTTATTTAGAATGATATTGGTGCTTTATCCTATTTTTAATAGTTTAATTTATTTTAATTTATTTTATTGTATGTTTCTACTATATAATAAGTATAATACTTAATTTTTTAAATAAGATGGTATTTTTTGTAGAAATGGGCGTTGATATTATCGATTTTTATGATCGTAAACTAGACTTAACTATGGGCTATTTAGAAGACTTAGTTGCAAGCATATCTGCACATGATTTAGATTCTAAACTTAAATTTCCTATTGTTAGATTGGGCTTTGAACTTCCAGATGAGCAAATATTTGAAGCATTTTATGTTGATCCTGACAGGCCTGAAGTTGAATTAGTGTGTGATGAGTTAGAAACGGGGTCTATTGAATATAAAAAGTTGATTAATTTAGTAACTTTAGATTTATTAGTTCCTCCCTTGCTAGCACTTGGTTTAAGTGATTCTGCATTTTATGGATTTGTAGCCTCCGAGATTGCTGCATTTTATTTGACTGAAGGGCTACATAAAGATACTAATCAAACTTTTTTGCAAACGCCTGAATTTAGGGCAAAAGTGGATTCATTTGTTGTTGGAAAATTAGATGTTGATATAACTGATTTTAGAATTGATTGGTATTTTTTACAAAATGGAACTGGGCCATCGCCAATAGAGCATATGCGTTATTTAAGAGCACTTGAAAAAACAAATCCTACGACTGCTGCAACAATAAAAGCAGGAACAATAAATGGGACTCCTAGAAAAAATGGATTTGTGGTGTGTGTTAATGAATAAACAAAAAATAAATAGATTTTTTTTATATATTCTTAAAATAATCTTTATCTGATTTTTGAGAAGAAACAGGAATTTCTCCGAATGCACAATTTTTACAAGTAGCATCAAGATTAATCCAACCATCCGAATCTTTATATTTCCAAGAAGCATCAGGAAGATAAATTTGAACATAAACATGATTGGGAATAAAAACAAAACCTGCATTAATTCCAATAGCGCCTTCGAGTGATGCAAGGAGTACTGCCATTCCATCGCAATCTGCGCCGGTTGTGTAAATAACTTCTAATGGATCTTCAATATATTCTGACTGAGGATCGCTAACATAATTAATATTATCTCTAACAAAATAATAAATTGCTTTTGCTTGGCAAATTTTATTTCCTGACGGACAACTTTGACTAACTACTTTACTAGCAATTTGTTTGATTAAGGGATTTGATGGTTGAAAATTTTTAAAAATGTTTTTTTTATCTGCAAAAATTGTTGAATTGGTGACAAATTCTTGAATGTTTGAAGGCGTAACTTCAGAAATACTTGGAATATTTTTTGGTTCTGGATTAAGTTTTATGCTGTAGTATGGAAGAATCATTAAAATAAGTAATAAAACAAGAAGCAAACCCATAATTATTTTAGAAAAATAACTGAGTCGAGTATGAACTTTTTTGTGTGTGTGGTCTTCTAATTCAATTTCTTTTCTAGCATCTTCACGAATTTGATTGTGGATTTCTTCAGGACTCATTTTGTATTTCCTCAAAAATTTGAGCTTGAAATTTAAAAATTTGAATGGACTCTTCTTCTTTATTCCATTGGTCTTTCCAAGAATTGATTCCTAACCCTGCTTTTTGACAAAGCATTTGTAACGCTTGCAGTGGAGAACAATTATGTTCTGTAAAAACTTGAGGAAGTAAAAGTCCTGAAGTAAATTGTGCGTGAATAATTAATCCATCAATGCCAATATTTATTTTGTCTAAATATTCTTCTGGACTGTTAACTTTAATTAGTTCTGGAACGCTAAGAACACTAAGTTCGATTTGAATTTTGTCAAGTTCTTCTTTTGTTACTGGGGGAAATCGTGGATCTTCAAATGCTGCGGCAGTTGCAGCTTCAATGATTGCTTGATTTAGAGGAAGAATTGGTTGTGGAAAACCTATGCATCCGCGAAGCTCATTATTTTTATTTAATGTTACAAAAAGACCTTGTTTTTCTTCAAATTTAGTTTCATAAACTTTTAGATAAGGATCTGTTGAATTTAATTCAAAAAAAATGGCAGAACGTGCAGATTTAATTAATTCTTGACCCTCTGCTTTAGAAAGCATTTTAAAAATTATTTAAAAGATTTGTTGAATGCTTTGATGAATGCATCATTATCTTTTTTCATTAATTTACAAGCTTCAGCAACTGCTTTTTTTGGAGCTGTTCCAGATTCAGTTTCTACAATTACTTTGGGTTGTCCAACTAAGGGATGGCTGATATTATATCCGCTGATTTTTACGCCTTTAACCTTCCATAATGCACTTTTAAGAGAATTACACAATGAGTGAGATTCTCCAATAATCTCAAAAGCTAGTTTGTTTTTTGAATCTTCAAGAATATTTATTTCCATGGGACCACCTATTATATGTTTAATTATAACTACTACAGAATTGCGGACCTATTTATAAATATTGTGCTATAATTCTCTTGTTTATGGATTAAATTACTTTTCAGTTAAAACAATAAACTATAAAAAGAATAAATTTAGTATTTATATTGTTTTCATATTTTTTAATATGTTTTTTAGTAAATTTTTTGATAAAAAAGAATAAAGGGGTAAAATTATGATAAAATTATTCAGATGTAAAATATGTGGAGATTCTTATATTGGCGAAGAAGTTCCTTCAAGATGTCCATTTTGCGGTGCAGTACATGGATTTATGATTGAAGCAAAAGATTATGATGAAACTTTTGATGTAGAATTAAGTTCTAAAGATCGAGCAAATGTTGAAAAATCACTTGAAATTGAATTATCAAATGCTGCGTTTTATGCTTGTGCTGCAGAAAAAGCAAATGATTCTGAAGCTAGGCAATTGTTTAAAATACTTAAAAAAGTAGAATCAGAACATGCATCGATTTGGCGTAAAATTCTAAAACTTTCAAAAGAAGATTTGAAAAAAGTTGAAGAAACTTGTCAAGTTTCAACGCAAGATTGTTTGCAAGAGTCACACGAACGAGAAGATAGGGCAATAAAATTTTATGCTGAGTGTGCAAAAGAATCAGATAATCCTCGGTTAAGACAAATTTTTGGTGCATTAGTTCAAATCGAAACTGATCATTTACAATTATCTGAACAAAGATTGGACTAATTGATTATTATTTGTCTTAGATGTGATTTGAATTGATGATAAATTAATTTTTATGGAGGTTTTTTTAAAATGACAGAACGAAATCAAGTATACAAATGTAATGTTTGCGGAAATATTGTTGAAGTTTTACATGAAGGTGCAGGAGAACTTGTTTGTTGTGGACAACAAATGCAAATGCTTGCAGAAAATACAGTTGATGCAGCGCAAGAAAAACACGTACCTGTAATTGAAAAAATTGAAAATGGCTATAGGGTGACTGTTGGATCTGTAGAACATCCAATGCAAGAAGAACATTTAATTGAATGGATAGAGCTTATTGCAGATGGGAAAGTTTATAGACAATACTTAAAACCTGGAGATAAGCCTGTAGCTGAATTTTGTGTTGATGCTGAAAAAGTGGTTGCAAGAGAATTTTGTAATTTACATGGGCATTGGAAAACAGAAAATTAAGTTGAATTTGAGTTGAACTTTATGAAAACAAAAATTTTTATTTTAAATTTATTTTTATTTCTTATTTTATTTTGTACAGGTTTTGTTTTTGCAGTTGATTGTCCGTTCGGTGAAGTTGACTGTGTGGGAAAATGCGGTGCATTTGTTGATTCAAATCATAATGGACTTTGCGAATTATCTCAAGAAACGAGTGTGGAATTAGTACGATCTGAAGAACCGAAACAATTTATTCCAACTAGAAACAAATATAATTTTATTCCTCTGACTTTATTATTGGTTGTTTTTTATGGTATGACTAGATCTCTTGTTAAAATAAAATTCATACGTTTAGTAACACATCAAAGAATTTGGAATTTTTTATTGTTAATAACTTTTCTAATATCTGGATTGATTGGAATTTTACTTGTTACTAGAATTAATTATGGTTGGCCCATGAATTTTTCATTTAATGCATTGTGGTTGCATGTTGAAACGGGAATTGCGATGGCTATAATTTCTGTATTTCATATCGCTTGGCATTGGAAATATTTTGTTAAAATGTTTAAAATAGTGTTTAAACTTTCCTGATTGAGATTATTTTTTTTGTTTATTTTATTTTTTTTGTTTGTTTTTGTTTGTTTAGTTTTTGTTGTTTTAAGTTTTTTTTATTTTTGGTGTTTTGAAATGAAACAAGTTCTAAAAAAAATAAAAGAGTTGAAAAATTCAGATATTAAAACCGTAGTTGAAACTAGACTTTCTGAATTTGAACAAATTGGACGTGGTAATGATTCACAAATATTTTTAGAATTGTGTTTTTGTTTGATGACTGCAAATTTTCAAGCAGAGAAAAGCATTCAGATCCAAAAAGAAATTGGAAAAGGTTTTTTGACTTTATCAGAAACTCAACTTGCAAAAAAATTAAAAGAGTTAGGGCATAGGTTTCCAAATACTCGAGCGAAATATATTTTTGAAGCAAGAAAATATCTGAAAGTTATTAAAAAAAAGTTATTGGAGTTTGATTCTGAAATTGATGCTCGTGATTGGATCCGACAAAATGTTAAAGGTGTGGGGATGAAAGAATCAAGTCATTTTCTAAGAAATATTGGATATAAAAATTTAGCAATACTTGATTTTCACATAATTGATTTGTTGGAGCGAGAAGAATTAATTAAACGACCAAAAACCATCACTCCAAAAAATTATTTAGTAATTGAATCTGTTCTTTTGAGGTTGGGTGAGAAATCCAAATTAAATATGGCAGAACTTGATCTTTACCTTTGGTTTTTAGAAACAGGAAAAGTTTTGAAGTAGATATGCAAAGATTTAAATTGGTTAATTAATTTTTAAGTGTTAAATGGCAACTAAATCTAAGCGCAGATTAAATCATAAGCGAATTAATAAGTTTTCTAAACAAAAATCTAATCGAGAATCTAATCAAAATGATGATTCGATTAAAATTCCTAATTCATTTAGAGAAAAACTTAGATTCTACTTAATCGATTGTGAAACTCGGATTGGAAAATCAATTGACGCATTTATTTTATTCTTAAATTTATTAATTTGTATTATATTTGTCATAGAAACATATGATATTTCTCAAGCAATGAGAGCTTTGCTTTGGAAAATTGAAGTTATTACAGTAATAATTTTTATTGTTGAATATTTTGCAAGAATTTATGCATCACAAAAGCGATTTAAACAAATAACTGATTTGTATAGTATTATTGATTTTGTTGCGATTTTACCAACATTATTGATTATGTTTAATCCTGAACAAAGTTTTAATATAGCTTTTGTGAGAATTTTAAGAATAATAAAAACATTTAGAATATTTAGATTTTTGAGATTTACTGCAGACCCATATTTTTTCTTTGGAAAAATAACTTGGCATGTTCTTAAAGTGATTAGATTGGTAGTTACTATATTTTTAATTTTCTTTGTTGCATCAGGCGTATTTTTTACAATAGAAAATGGTGTTAATCCAAACGTTAGTAATTTTGGTGATGCTTTTTATTTCATAGTTGTTACCTTGACAACTGTTGGTTTTGGGGATATAACTCCTGTTTCTGATGCGGGAAAATGGGCAACAGTGTTGATGATTATATCTGGAATTATGTTAATTCCTTGGCAAGCAAGTCAGGTGATAAAAGAATGGTTGCAAACTAAAAAGAAAAAAGCAATTTGTAAAAAATGTGGTTTAGTATATCATGATGAAGATGCATCTCATTGCAAAGCTTGTGGTAAAGTTATTTATCAAGAATATTTGGGGTAAGTAAATGATTAGTTAAAATACATATTTTGTTCCTTTCATTATTAAACAAACCATCATATCTTCGGGTTTAGATAATACTTCACTCACATATTTAAGGCGCTCTTGGAATTTTGCTTCTTCAGCAAGTGATATTCCTCTTCTATTCAAATATGATTGGTCTACATTAACATCTACATGTATGAGTCGTTCTAATGGGTTAAGGTCCATATCATATTCTGGATCTTGAGCTCGTTCATAATATTCTGCAAGTTCTACATGACGCATTGCTTCAATTAATGGTTCGATTGGTCCAGTACTTGCAATTCCTTGGATAGTTGTATCTTCGGAAATTGTTAATTGTGTTTCAAATTGGGCAACATAAATTTCGTTAGCTTGAGCTACTGCAATTCTAATTATTCCTGGTGGAACCTGATCATTTCTACCTTTTTGATATAAATTGATTTTTGCATAAAATTTATTCATAGTGTCGCGGAGATTGCTTTATTAATTTATAAGAATGAGCATTTTCTAATGTGTTGATTGAGTTAAGTTGATTGAAATATATAGCTTTAAGAATATTGATTATTTTGGTTTTAATTAAATTTATTTTTTATTTTATTTGTTGGTTTTTGAAGTTTTTTAATAATTCGTGTTATCATTTTTCTTGGAGTTAGTTTTGAACCAATTGCCATAAGTTTATTTTTGAATCCAGGAATTATAATTCTTGTTGCTTTTTTTTTCATGAATTTTTTATATGCATATTTTGCAACGGTACGAGCTGACATAATTTTTTGTTGCATGACTCCTGCGCGTTCTGAATGCGATGCTTTTTGAAACCCTGATTTGGTGGCTCCAGGACAAAGAGTTGAAATTTGAACCTGAGTATTTTCAAGTTCTGCTGCGATTCCTTCACTAAAGTTTAGGACGTATGCTTTTGATGCATAATAAACTGCCATGTAAGGTCCTGGTTGGAATGCTGCCATTGATGCAACATTTAAAATTCTGCCTCGTTTCTTTTTTAAAAAATCTTGAGTGAAAAGTTTTGTTAAATGAGTTAATCCTTTTATGTTAAGATCAATTAGGTTAAGCTCTTTTTCTAGTTTAGTTTGGTGAAATAATCCGTAGGTTCCAAACCCTGCATTGTTTATGAGAATTGATATTGGAAGTTTTTGTCTTTTAATTTTTTGGTGAAGTTGAGTGATTTCTTGTGTTTTTGATAAGTCTGCACTAATGATGTGGCAATTTATGTTGTTTTGTTTTTTTAATTCTTTACAAATTTCATTGAGTTTAAGTTTGTTTCTGGATACTATTACTAAATCGTGATTGTTTTTGGCATATATTTTTGCGAGTTCTAAGCCAATTCCGCTTGAAGCACCAGTAATTAGAACTGTCTCTTTTTTGAATTTTTGTTTAAATCTCATTAATTTTTAGGGTTATTTTGTTTTATTTAATGGTTTGTATGTAGAATTTAGTTGCAAATTGTTTATTTTAACCACTATGTAGTAGTTCTTAATAGAAACCTTTATATACTAGTGATTTTAGAATTTTTTATATGGGTAAAGGAAAAGATAATAGGTTTGATTATAAACCAGTTAGTGTTGAGGAATTGCCAGTAGATGATCCATTAGCTAGATCTATTGCGTTATTAGCTGATTTAGATAGGCAAGGAATTGTATCTGCAGATCCTATAAAAAAACGAAAGAAAAGAAAAAAACAAAAAAAACCTTCTGTTAAACCTAATTTTGATTATTCTCCTGTGGACCTTGTAGCTCCTGTTGACGAAATTCAATTTGGTTATAGGCCACCAGTTCAAGAGCCAGATCATATGCGACCAAAACCAGTTCGTAGATCTAAACCGCTGCCAAGACGTTCAAAACCAGTTATTGTTCCCAAGCCAGTTTATGCTCCTAAGCCAGTTGTGCGCGAAGCTAAATCTGTTGGTAAAGGTGCTAGCAGGGTTGGTAATTTTTTAAATGCAACTGCTGCTACATTAGGATCTTTAGCACTTATTTTTTTGGGTGCAAATATGTTAACTGGGGGAGATTCAACAAGAAAACTTGCTTATATGTGGAATCATTTAAGTTCACATTCTGCTCCTCAAGTTCCTGCACCTGAGCCAAATCATACACCTAATCCTGTTCCAAATAAAGTTCCTGATTTAGAAAGACGACTTGAACATCCCACAACTTTGCCTTTTTTTAACCCCTATGGGCTGGATTTAAAAGTTTCTGCAAATCCTGAATTAGAAAATGCAAGTATTAAATTACCTAAAGAATTTACTGATACTTTTTCAATTTACTCGGATGTCGTGCATAATTTAGTTTTTTATCAATGTGGCTCATTTGGGAATGCCACTGCAACTGGAATTTTTATTAATCCTCAACAAGTATTAACTGCGCAACATGTAGTAACTAAAAAAGATGATGAAAAAAAATTAGCAGGGTGTGAGGTTGAGCATCTTAATAATAGATTAAAAATTGCGGGTGGAAGTTATAGTTTTGATTGGAATAAAGATTTGGCAGTTTTGACTTTGCCTCAAAGTGTTAGTGGAATAAAAAGATTGAAATTATATGAGGGTAAAATTAATGCTGGCATGAAAGTTGCATTGATTTCTTCTCGAATGACGGGTAATCACAAACCTAATGTTGAAATACGATACGGTTCAGTTTATGCTGATTCGGGAAAATTTAATTCGCATAAATTTCTTATTGATGTTCCAGGTTATCATGGTAATAGTGGTGGCGTTGTTGTAGATATGGGTACTGGGGATATAATGGGAGTTATTTCTCAGTGCGTGTTAGATCGAACTGCGAAGGGGTATGATCATAATAAGCCGTGTGTAAAAGATGTTGCTGTTGGAACTAAAGTTTCTCCAGTTTCTTGGTTGAATGTTTCTAAAGTGGGAAGTTTTGTTGAACCGCCTAAAGGTTCGGGCATATATACGACTAAAATTCCTTCAATAACTGATTATGAAAATGGTACTTGTTATTTAGATTCTTCTGGTGCTCCTCAGTGTAAAGCATTTCATTGGGGCTCAAAATTATTTTATGCACCTTCACTAACTCAAAAATCAGTAAAATATGCTGGAACAAAATCTCGTGTATTGAATGGGCGTTCAAGAAGAATAGTTAAGTTCGGAAATGGAAAAACTGCAATGTTTTGATTGTTCTTAGTAGTTTTATGATATTTTTTATTTGGTAGTTGTGATAAATTCTTAGTTATATTTGTGTTTTTTTGCATATCCTTCACTTAATAAACTTTACAAAGTTTATCATTCAAAGAAGTTCGACTTGCGCTTAATTATTTCGCTTAGTCCCACTATTTTTTTGCATATCCTTTGCTTACTTTGTCACTCCAAAAACTTGGAAGAGAATTAGTTGCAAAACCTTGAAAACTGTCTGAGAAAAGATAAGTTATTCCGAGAGTATGTTTAATTTCTTCAAACTCCTCCTCGATAGATTCATAAATTTGTTTTATTTTTTTTCTTTCAAAATCTTTTTGTAATAATGAACTTGGTTTTAACAATAAAAAATCTGCTTGGCGAATAGCATTCACTTCGAGATTTGAAGAATTTTGAGTAATAAACATGACACTTAGATCTTTATGTCTTGCAACAAGCAAAAGTTCTGAAAGAAGTTTATTTGCAGTAGTCATTGCTTTACGACTACTAAATTCAATTCCGCCTTCATCAATTAAGAGAACTGAATTATTTTGGACATCATCAATTCCATGCACTACAGTAATCCACTCGGGGAGTGATTCTTGTTTAAATCCAATTGCATAAATATTTTTTTCACTTTTTTCTTTAAAATTTTCAAGAAGTCGCATGCCAATTGCACTTTTACCAGTTCCTCTTGCGCCTAGAATTAAACCTATCATGCTTTTATTTGAAAAAAGTTTGTTTTCGAATTTTTGTAAATTTCCTTTTTTTGTTTTAACTAAATCAAATGGATCAAAATTTACTTCACCATTTTTTATGTTAAACTTTGTTTTTAATTTTTTGATTGTAGATTCTTTTTTGATTTCAGCGTTATCAGAGTCATTTGTTGGTTTTTCAGTTTTATTTAATGATTTAGTCTTTTTTCTATCATTTTTGAAAATTTTAATTTTTTGTAGTAATTCCCAAATTTTTTTAATGATCCAAAGAATGAATTTTACAGGATAGACAAAAATAAGTTTAGCTAAAAATTTAATTGATTTCCAAATCCAACTTTGCTTTCTTTTTCTTGTCATAATTTAACTTTAATTTTTTGTATCTATAAGTATTTTTCTTTTTTTAGTTATCACTATTTAGTATATTTGTTTATTTTTAAACAAAGTAAGTTGAATATTGTATACTATAGTAATTCTTAAATAGTACTCGCTTATTGATTTATAGGATCTGAACAGTTATTGGGACTTAACAGATACTAACTAATCAGAGGTGATGCTTTTGCAGAATTTCCCAAGCGAAAGTGAACAAAATTCTCAAATAGAAAATAATACGTTGAACTCTATGCCTGCTATTAAAAATGGTAGCTCAGATATTAAACCTGCTATTGAAGAAACTTCCACTATACAAACAAATTTAACTCATGAACTATATGATATAATTCTTGTTGGAGCAGGACCTGCTGGTTTGTTTGCAGCGTATGAACTCATAAAAATTTGTAAACAGAAAGGAATTAAAAAAAGAATTCTTTTAATTGAGAAAGGAAAATCAATAGAACATAGGCCAAAATCTGAAGTTATGTGTGGTGTTGGTGGCGCAGGAACATTTTCTGATGGAAAATTACATTTTACACCAGTTCTTAGTCATGAAAAAATATTTCATTTATACGAACCTCATGAATGTCAAGAATATTTAGACTATGTGGATAAAATATTTACTGAATTTGGAGTTAATGCCCCTTACTATCCAAAAAATATGGATGAAGTTAATTATTATGTTAATGAATGTAAAAAAAATTCAATACAACTATTTGTAAGAAAAACAAGACATGTTGGAAGTGACGTTTTACCAAGTATTATTAAAAACTTTCAAGATTATTTAACCTCTGAAGATATTGAATTAAGATGTGAAACTGAAGTAACTGATATAATTGTTGAAGATAATTCTTGTAAAGGCGTAATTATTAATGGCACTGGAGAAAAAATTTATGCAAAAAAAGTGATGCTTGCGCCAGGACGTTATAATGCACGATGGTTACAAAAAGTTTGTTCAAAATATAACATTAGTTTTTCATATGAGAAAGTAGAAGTTGGAGTGCGAGTTGAATTCCCAAGTATTATTATGAAAAAATATGCTGATGCTATGTATGAAGCAATATTTAGGGTGCATACTAAAACATTTGATGATCCTATTAGAACTTTTTGTCCGTGTCCAAGAGGAAAAGTTGCAACCGAAGAATATGACGGATTTATTTGTGTTAATGGACATTCGGATTCAGATCATGCGTCAGAAAATTCTAATTTCGCGTTTGTAACCGAAATTGAATTAACAGAACCTGTTGAGAACACAACTCTTTATGGGAAATCAATAGCATTATTATCGACGACAATTGGAGGGGGAAAACCTATACTTCAAAGACTTGTTGATTTAAAGCAAGGAAGAAGATCTACTTGGGCAAGACTCAAAAAAAGTTTTATTACGCCATCTCTTATGGATGTAGTTCCTGGAGATATTTCGATGGCTTTACCTTACAGAGTAGTTCAAAATATCAAAGAAGGAATCGCAAAACTTGATAAGGCACTGCCTGGACTTGACGGTGATAATACTTTATTATATGCTCCAGAAATAAAATTTAGGAGTAGTAAAGTAAATACGAATAAGTATTTTGAATCTTTGGATGTTAAAAATTTATTCATGACTGGGGATGGTGCAGGAGTTGCAGGAAATATTGTTGGAGCTGCGGCAACTGGCATTATTGCTGCAAAAGGAATGATGAATGGAGATGACTAATTTTTTTTGTTTATTGATTTTTTTTTATTTTTCTTAATTTGTCTGGTTTTACCCGAAAATATTTAAATACTAAATTCTTTTATATTCATATATGGAAGAATCACAAATGAACGAATCACACGTGAAAGAAGCACAATTTTATTATAAAAAAGAAGAAAATATAGTTTTGTGTGAATTATGCCCTAATTATTGTTTAATTCTTCCTGGAAAACTTGGGCGTTGTAACGTTCGAGAAAATAAAGAAGGAACGCTTTATTCTTTATCTTATGGTAATTTAATTTCATTTACTCAAGATCCAATAGAAAAAAAACCATTTTATCATATTATTCCTGGAACTCAATCACTATCAATTGCAACATTTGGTTGTAATCTACATTGTTCATTTTGTCAAAATTGGCAAATATCTCAAAAAGGAGAATCAAAAGATGAGACTCAGTTTGTGAGTCCTGCGGATGTAATCAAAAAAGCAAAACAAACAAAATCTAAATCAATTTCATATACTTATACTGAACCTACTATATTTTATGAATATGTTTTAGATGTTGCGAGACTCGCAAAAAAAGCAGGAATAAAAAACTTACTTGTGACTAATGGATATATTAATCCTAAACCATTAAAAAAGATTTACAAATATATTGATGGTGCAAATATTGATTTAAAATTTTTTAATCCTGATTCTTACAAAAAATATTGTGGTGGAGATTTAGAACCAGTACTTGAAACAATTCGTTTGTTGAAAAAAAGAGGAGTTTGGATTGAGATTACGCATTTACTAATACCTGGACTTAATGATGATTTACAAGAATTAAAACAAATGTGTAATTGGATTGTAAGACAAGTTGGTGACGACACACCCATTCATTTTTCTAGATTTTTTCCTCGATATAAATTAACTGATATTGCACCCACAGATCCAAAAAAATTAGAAGAAGCATATCATATAGCAAAAAATGCAGGGCTTAAACATGTATACATTGGAAATATTCCTTCGGATAAGTATGATACTACTTTTTGTAAAAACTGTGATTGTGTATTAATTCGAAGAAATTTGTTTAATATTACATCGAATAATGTTTTTATGGGGAAGTGTAAAGCATGCGGGACTCACGCAGATGGAATTTGGTATTAATTCTGATTTAATTTTGTAAGAATAGAAATAAATTTTAAAAAAATAAAAAATTTAGATAAAATAATTAATCAAAAATTAATTAAGATTATTTTTTTTCTTCAGGTTTTGCGTCGCCTTCTGCAGGTTCTGCTGGTTTTTCTAAAGGTTCTTTACCATACTTAAGAATCTTCATATTAATTTGAGCAGTTTTTTCATGAATTACATTTCCTGCAACAGTTTTTTTAGAACGCATACCATTCATTTTACGTCTTCCTTTTTTGTTTTTGTTAGGAAGTCCTTTAACATTATTAACTCCTACTCCTTTAACTGCAAGGATTTTTTTTCTAGCAGGTCCTACAACGTCAATTCTCATAGGAAATCCACAACTGTCAGAACCACCAGTAATTTGAAATTCGTATCCAGTCATGTCTAAAACTTCTCCTTTTATGGATTCACGAAGTTTTTTACCTATTAGAAGTTTAGCAGAGTCATCTTTTGCTTCTTTTTGATATGATTTCCCTGTTTTAGGGTCAGAAAGTACTATTTTAAATTCAGCCATTTTATTTTCCTCCCGAGACCAAAGTTGGTAATCCAACACCCTTTAAACGGTATCTCAGCTCAGTTTAGTGAAATGATCTAGTGTTTATAAATGTTTTGTGATTGAAACATATGAATTGGGATTGATCAATTTTTTGAAAGTAATAATATTGAATATTTTTTTTGACAAATTTTAAGTTGCATAATTTGAAAAAATTTTAAAACTCATCGTAAATTTTAAAATAATTATTAATAATTGAAATTTAATTTTTTTTTAGAAATGTTTATAAATTAAATTATAATTTATAATAAATTATTATTAAAAAAGGTGATGCATTAAATGAAAGTAAAAATTTCTGCTACAATATTTATGATGTTTATTTTAATTGTTTCTATGATTTCACTTGTTTCTGCAGAATTTACTCAATTAGATTATAATGATATTGTTGAAGATTCTTATGTTTGGGAATATAGTAAGGATGCTAACTATTATTCTTCAGAATTGTTAACATTCTACGAAAGAAGTACAAGATATTCTCGAAGTTATATCAGTTTTGATATTAGTTCTGTTTCGGATAGTAATATTGCAGAAGATGCACAACTTTGTTTATACGAATATACTACTGGAAATGTTGTTGGTGATGTAGGGGTTTATCATGTTTATTATGATGCTTATGTTTCTGAATCTTCCATAACTTGGAATAATCAACCTTGTGGAACTACTTTTTCGGCGAGTGCTAATTGTAATTTAACAGCGTCAGATACTACAGATATTATTTCTGGAGAAATAAATGAATGGAGGTGTTGGAATGTAACTGATATAATAAATGCAGAACATGTTCCAGGAAATGATAGAGTTTCTTTTGTTTTAAAAAGACCGTCTGAATCTCATTTAGGTTTTGGTAGAGCAACAGTAGCAAGTTCAGAATATGCAACTGCTGCGTTAAGACCTTATTTGAATATTACTCATGTATCTGCTTCATCTTATTCTCCTCCAGATCAATCAAGTAATATTGGAAGTAGTGCTACAAATTTATCTTCTGCATATAATGGAACTGTTAATTTAACTTATTCTGATTTGGCAGATGATGCGTCTGTTTGGGAGTATAGTCCTGATACGAATTATGGCGCGAGGGATTTTATGCGACTTTATGAACGAGGTAGTCGGAGATCAAGAGCATATTTAACATTTAATTTTCCTCCTTCATTAACTTCTTCTATTACTGCGAATGAAGCTCAATTGTGTGCTTATGAACATAGAATAAGTAATGTTGTATCTTCTGTTAATGCATATCATGTTTATGGTGCAGCATTTGTTTCTGAAGAAAATATAACTTGGAATAATCAACCTTGTGGAACTAGTTTTGATAATAGTTTTAATTGCAATTTAACAAATTTAGATAGTGTTGATATGGTTTCAAGATCGATGAATAGAGTTCATTGTTGGGATGTAACTGAGGCCCTAAACCTTGAGCTTGCTTTGGCAAATTCAAGAATTACTCTTGCTCTTAAACGAGCTACAGAAACGCAGATAGGATACGGATTTGCAGAATTAGCTTCAAAAGAATATCGAGATATTTCTAAAGCACCTTATTTACAAGTATCTTTTTTATTTAATGCCTCTGATGAGTCTCAATTAGCTTTTATTCCTGAATACACGTATGATTTTAATGTTTCAAAAGTTAAATTTCGTGTACCTGTTAATTTATCCGGGCTAACTGATTTAGATGATTGTTTTGTGATGGAAGAAGATTTTATTTTTGTTAATACTTCTTCTGAATGTAATGCTTTTGCTAATCCTGCGTATTTAACTTTTTCAGGAATTAATAATTTTGATATTAATAAAGTTATTTATGGATCCAATTCAAATAAAAATCAACTTAAATCAGAGGGTAAAAGTTGTATTTTAGAAAATAAATGTTTTAACCCGTCTTGTTCTGGAACTAACTGCACCATTGATGTAACTAGTTTCTCAGGGTATGCTTATGAGGGAAATGCAAATTTAACAATAAACAATACTGATGAAGAAAATTATGTTAGTGCTGATTCAGATTTTGTTTATTATGCTTATTATATTAATGCAACTGGTGGTGCGCATATTGCAAGTGCAAGTTGTAATATAACTGATTCAAATAATACTTATGTGATGAATGAACAATCAGGAGAATATTATTATTATAATAAATCAGGAGGATTTTCAAACCAAGGACAATATGATTGGAATGTTACTTGTGATAAAACTGGATTTACTACTTTGTTTGCGAACGATACTCTTGATGTTGGTTATTTTACGATTGAAGCTTGTCCTGGTTCAGGTTTGACAAAAAATGGGGAATATCATTTATCTCAAAATTTAGTTTGGTCTACAAATGGATCTTCTTGTTTTAACATTTTAATATCTAATGTGGATATTAATTGTGATAATTATAATATAACTCATTCAGGTAATGGTTTATCACGTGCGATGACTGCAAGTAATATTAATAATTTAACTGTTCGAGGTTGTAATTTTTATAATGAAACTTCATCAGAAGCAAGCACAATTTATTTAGATTCAGTTAATAATTCTTTAATTTACAATAATTCAATTGAGAATAATGATTATGGTTTTTATATTGATTACGGCAATAATGTAGAAATTAATGATAATTCTTTTACAATTGATTATGATAGTGGATCTGCAATATATCTTTACGAGGGCATAAATCATTTAGTTTTTAATAATATTGTAAATACAATTTCAGGTCCGGGAATCAAAGCAGTTCAAGGAGGAAGTTACATTAACATAACTAATAATATAATTACTACTTCAAGTAATGTTGGAGATGGTATTTGGATTGGTTTGCCTGCTAATGAATCTTATTTTTATATTGCGCATAATTCAATTAATACATCAGGATCTGCTGCGGCAGGAATTGGTTTAGCGGGGGGGTCTTTATCAAATATTTTTAATAATTCAATTATTACTTTAAGTGCGCTGGGAGCATATGGGATATTATTAGATGAAAATACCTCGTCTAATGTAATTCGAAATAATAATATTTCATCTGCGGATTATACTTTGATGGATGCTTCATCTTTTAATAATACTTTGATTTATAATAATTCTTATGGTGAAATTAACTGGACTGGTATGAATTTAACTACTGATATTAATTTAAGTATTGATAATACTGTTTTTGTTCAACAGAATCTTCTTGGTTTGATTGATGATTCTGATGCTTTAGAATTAAATGGTTCGGCACGTATTACTTTTTGGGGTTTAGATTTGTCTATTGAGCCTGATTTATTAAAGAATGAATTGGATTATTGTTTTTCACCTGATTGTGAAATAGTTGATTGGGGTAGTTCATATGCTATTTTTGATGTTAGTAGTTTTTCTAATTATAGTATTGACGGACAATTAGGTGGTCAAGGTGAAGATCCTCCTGCTCAAGTTCCTGAATTTTCTGACTATGCAATAATGTTATTGTTAGCATTAACTGTTGGGGGATTTGTAGTAATTAGAAGAAAAGAAAACTAAAATATTTTTTATTTTTTAAAATTAAATTTTTTTAATATTTATTTATTCTATTTCTTTTAGATCCGAGAAGTTTAGAACACGTATGTCTTCACTAATTCTAGGGCACATAGTATTAATCCAACACTCAATAAAATTAAAGTTTTCTAATTCATTAAATTCAAGAGTATTACACATAAAAAAGTAAAATTCTTTTTTAGGATATTTTTTATTTAATTCAAAAATTTTCTTCATTGTTGCTTGAACTCCTATCTGTCCATTTTTAGTAGAAATTAATACTCCAATTATTTTGCTTACTAGAAATTTTGAAAGCATTCCATTTTTCTTTTTTTGAATTTTTTCAATATCTTGCGCGGAAATAACTTTTAGTTGATTGTCTCCTGGATACCATGTAAAAACTGGTTTTTTAGTGCTAAGTCCAATACCAACTGGATGAAATCTCCCTGAACCAACATATAAAAAAGCATCAACTTTTGATTCAAGTTTGTTAGCATTGCAAAATTCACAACCTAATACTTGACCTCCGAGAAATACCTTTTTGTCTTGAGATTCAAGATATTTTTTGATTTGATTTATTTCATCTAAAAATTGAACTGTTGTAAGTAATCCGATTTTTTTAGGTAATTTAGACGTATTAAACTTAGTTAAGTTAATACTTGTTTTTGCTTCAATAAATTTAACTTTCATGTTATTTCGATGTGGGAAAACATACTAATGTTTAAATAGTTTATCTTTATAATTTGGGTGATATGGTGAGTAAAGCAACAATTAAATCACATTTTGACGTAACTTTAGCTAAAATTGTTCTGCTTATAGTTAGTTTGATAATTCTATGTTTATTTTTTTGGGAGCCATTATCTGGTGTGTTTAACAGTCGTGAATCGTTGATACTTTTTGTTCAAGGTTATGGGGTTTGGGCTCCGTTAATTTTGATTGGAACTATTATTCTTCAAGTATTAATTGCGCCAATTCCCGGTCAATTGGCAGGTCTTGTTAGTGGATATTTATTTGGGGCTTGGTTTGGAACATTATACAGTATGATTGGTCTTACTATTGGATCGTTTATTGCATTTAGTTTGGCAAGGTGGTTGGGAAGACCATTTGTTGAAAAAATTATTGATTCTGAAACATTACATAAATGTGATCAATTAGCACATAAAAAAGGGCTTTTTACTTTATTTTTGATTTTTTTGTTACCTGCGCTTCCTGATGATGCAATTTGCTTTGTTGGGGGTCTTACTAAAATTAGGATTTCAAGACTTGTTTTAATTGCATTTCTTGGACGTTTGCCGGGGTTTTTTGTTTTAAATCTGGTAGGATCAGGTGTTGCAACTGATAATTTTATGGTTTCATTTGGTATTTTAGGAATTAGTTTAATTGTAGGAATTATTGTTTATTTTTTAAGGGCGCACTTAGAAAAAATAATTACTAAATTTCTTAAAACGATAAAAATGAGAAAATAAAAAATTTAAAAAAAAATAAAAAATTTAAATTTTAATCATCTTTTGCTAAAGCATAGATTGATTTTAGTGCAACGATAACTGTTGCCGGAACAACAAATGTTAATAATGCTGCGAAAATTCTTTGTAGGTAGGGTCCAACTGTTTGAACATTACCAAGCATTCCGCCTCCAAATCCTGAGACTACAACTAGTACTAATGCTGCAAAGAGAAAATTGTTTGTTTCGTTTGATGTAACATTTAAGAAACCTACAATAAGTCCTAATACTATTAGGATTGAAGTCATTACCGCTCCAATACTGAAAAATCCTGCAACAATTGCAATGATTACGCCAATAATAAAAGCCCAACTTCCAATTTTTTCCATTAAACCTGGTTTTTTCTTAGCCATTTTATAATTACCTCATTTAAGTTTGGTTTAAAGAGTTTATTTGAGCACTTTAAAACAATTAGCACCCTCTCTTTTACCTATTTTTCATAATTTAAAGAAAGAAACAATATAAGTTTTATTGTTTTTAATTTATTGCTATTTATATAAACCGAAAAGTTTATAAATGATGAGTTGGTCGACACCATTAGGTAATAGTAATATTTATTAAATAATTAAATCATTTTCAAAAATGGGTGCTTGGTTGATTGTGTTGTCATTTAAGTTCCTAAAAAGTGTTGAGGGTCTGAAATATGTTTAAAAAAACTAAAAATAAATTTCAACGGATTAGTTATTTTTTTCTAAGTTTGCTTCTTTGTATTTTGATTGTATCTTTACCTGTGTTGGCTTTACCAGTTGCACCAAAATTTTCTATTGAAAGAGAATCAAATTTAATAAAATCCAATTTTAAAGTTTCAAATGAAATTATTCAATTAAATCAAATTAAATTTAATTCTAAAATTGATAAGTCTCTTTTAGACTCAATAACTAATAATCAAAAAAAAGGAATTGCTGAGGTTGATGTTATAATTGAGTTTAACTCAAAATCATTAACTGATTATAGAGTTAGAAATGTGGATTCGCTTGAAAATAATTTATTTTCTGGAACTGTGAATATTGCAGATATCAATAATTTTGCTAGAAATCGAAATGTTGTTAGAGTTTATCCTAATGTTGAATATACTGGTCTTCTTGACGCTGCGATTCCTGCAGTAAATGCGCCTAGTTTGTGGGATCAAGGAATTAATGGTACTGGAATGAGAATTGCAATTTTAGATAGTGGGATTGATAATGATCATCCTATGTTTGAAGGAAGAATTATTTTAGAAAATTATTATATTGAAGATTCAGCTCATGATAATAATGGTCATGGAACTGCGATTGCAGGTATTGCTGCTGGAAAACAACACGACGTAACTGGATATGGTTATGATGGTGTTGCACCTGGAGCATATATTATTAATGCTAAAATTATGGATTCTTCACTTTCAACATCAACATCAAAAATTTATAAGGCAATTAATTGGGTTAGAAATCCTGATAATGATGTTAATACTGATGATTCTGCGGATGTTATTAGTTTAAGTTTGGGTGCTCCAACATCAAATAATGATCCTGTTTTAAGAAATGTATTAAACAAAGCAATTAATGATGGCATTCCTGTAGTTGTTGCTGTTGGAAATTGTGGTCCTGGAGGATCATCATCTTCTTTTTGTGGTGGTTATGAGGGAGTTACCTTGCCTGGACATTTTGAAGAAGTAATTAGTGTTGGTGCGACAGATGATTCTATGGTTTGGCATTCATCTAGTTCTGGAGATGATTTTGGCACATATATTAAACCTGATATTTCCGCACCTGGTAAAAATGTTAACTCTGCATCAAATACGGGCGGTTTAGCATCAAAAACTGGAACTTCATTTTCAACTCCTTTTGTTGCAGGAGCAATTGCGTTAATTCTTGAACAAGATTCGACACTTAATCATTATGATGTTAAAGAGATTCTTGAAAATAATTCACTTGATTTAGGTGCGCCTGGAAAAGACGTTCAATACGGAAGTGGATTTTTAGATTTATCTCAATTATTATTAGAATCAGAACCGGTTTGTTCTGTGGATTTAGATTGTGGAATTGATTATTTTGAAAATCAATTATTTTGTGATGATTTAGATTCTGAAAATGTTTATGATACTTTTTTTTCTTTTGAATGTGTTAATCCTGGAACTGCACAAGCAGAATGTATTGAATCGGGGGACGTGCAAGTAATTGAAACTTGTGACTCTGATTTTCACTGTGGTGAGGGCGAATGCGTTTTAAATGATGGTTGTGAATTTAATAATCCTAGTTGTTTATGGTTTGAATCATGTGCTGATAATTCTTGTGTTCTTTTTGGGGATGGTTGTTACGCTGATAATAATTGCGCTGCGGATAATGAGTGTGTTGATAACCAGTGTACTTTGAAAGAAGGTTGTGACTTTAGTAATCCTGATTGTGAAACTTACGAAGTATGTAATAATAACGTTTGTGAGTTAGAAAATAATATGTGTTACACAGACGACAACTGCGCTGAGGATCACGAATGCACAAATAACGCTTGTACTTTGAAACTAGGTTGTGACTTTAGCAATCCTGATTGTGAAACTTACGAAGTATGTAATAATAACGTTTGTGAGTTAGAAAATAACATGTGCTATACTGACGACAACTGCGCTGATGATCACGAATGCACAAATAACGCTTGTACTTTGAAACTAGGTTGTGACTTTAGTAATCCTGATTGTGAAACTTACGAAGTATGTAATAACAACGTTTGTGAATTAGAAAATAACATGTGCTACACAGACGACAACTGCGCTGATGATCACGAATGCACAAATAACGCTTGTACTTTGAAACTAGGTTGTGACTTTAGTAATCCTGATTGTGAAACTTACGAAGTATGCAATAACAACATTTGTGAATTAGAAAATAACATGTGCTATACTGACGACAACTGCGCTGATGATCACGAATGCACAAATAACGAATGCACACTAAAACCTGGATGTGACTTTAGTAATCCTGATTGTGAAACTTACGAAGTATGCAATAACAACATTTGT
>JABGYH010000008.1 GCA_018675335.1 Candidatus Woesearchaeota archaeon | reverse complement strand
TCCTTCGGAACGTTGCACTAAATTTCAGCCCTACGGGGATTATAACAGCGATTAAGAGATTCCGAAGTCTTGCAGACTTCTCCATCCAAATTCGGTTTTGTGGGTTGCCTCAAAACCGAACTTCTCTTAATCGCGATGTTATATTCAATTTTTGGATTACTTAGAACGGGAAAGAGAGAGGGGCTTAGTCCTTCGGACATTTTGCCTTTTACTTCGTAAAAGAATTTATAGGAAGGGGCGTCAAGATAGTCTTTTTCTACGAAAAAGAAATTTATACACTTCTCAAATTCTCTGATGGCTTTACCTCTGATATTTTTCTAGCCAATAAAAAACTTACAATCATAGATACAGCAACAATCATAACAAAATACTGCAAAATTTCAGTCATGCTGATGCTAATTGGAATCGAAATTATTGACTTACTCAATCCTAAACTGGAAATCTGAATATCTATGTTTCCAAATAAGCCAATAATAATAAAACTTATAATTAGTCCGATAAAAAAGCCAAATATTGTCTGGATAAAAAGTTCCAATGTTATTTGTTTTGTTATATCTGTTTTAGTCCATCCAACCGACCTCATTACAGCAATATCTTTTTTTCTTTCCAGTAGATTTACTGTATTTATTTTAAGCAAGATAAGAATAACTATCAATGTCATCATCCCAAGACCAATATAATAAAATTTAGTAAAAATGTTAACTACGTTGGAAAGAGAGGCAGAAAGCGAATTACCGGAAATAGCAATAATTTCACTATTTAGTTGCTTAATCTCATTCTTGATTTGCTTTTCATTTGATAGCTCATCTATTTTTAAATAGATTTGATTAAATCCACTTGTTCCCAAGAGATCATAAGCTTCTTCTGCTCTTATGTAGATATTAGATGAGAAGATCTGACCTTCTTCACTTGATAAAGTGCCTACCACTTTGAATGTTTCATCTCCAAGAGAAATATTGCTACCAACTTTCCAATTATTAAATTTGGCAAAATGCTTCTCAACCACTGCTTCATATTCATTCTTCAGAAATCTTCCTTTGTATATTTGAGACGCTTTTTTCCTAAAGATTTCAGAATTTTCTTCTAGTCCTTCAATTGAAACGAATCCATCCTTGTCAAAACTCCAGAGAATAAGTGAACCAGAAATATCCTGCACATGAGCTAATGATTTTATTTTTGATATTTCTTCTTTACTAAACAATCCTTTTCCAAAAGGCACCCTTATGTCTGAAGTTGATTTTGTAGCATTAACTGATTTTTGCAGAACCATATCTGAGCCAGTATTTTCAAATGGTTTGTATATTCCTAATGAATATGCGTTCATCACACCTGAGAACAGGAAGAGAATTGATGTGACAATAGCAACTGTCAACACGATTGTTGCTGTTCTTGATTTTCTTTTCACTAATTCTTTGAAAATATACTTAAGATACATTTTATCCCTTTCTGAATTTTTTAATCAAAAACCAAGCAATTATCCCAACAACCGCAAAAATTCCTGCCCAAACAATCAACACATTCATGTTATTGCCACTTTTTGGGTTGTCTGAAACGGAAATCTCGGGACTATTGTTTAATTTGCTTGAGATTACATTATCTAAATCTTCTTTTGTCCATTGTTGCCCCTCAAACCATTGAAAAGTAACATCTTTTCCATTTATACTATATTGATATTCATCATCTATCAGGACATTCATATGCGCTGTTAATCCATGCTCTTGGGCATATTTCTCTCCTTCATTGCTTTCAAGGTCAAGCCACCTGACATTCACATCAGGATATTTTGAAGTTACCTCTTTTATGGCATTAACAGTTGGTTGCATAGGTCCATGGCTTATCACGCCCAATACAACAACATCAACGTCTGAAGAGGCAGATACTGCTGAAACCAGTAAAAAGAGGCTCAAGATTAGTATAGTAAAAAATTTGCTCATCTTATAACACCCCCATCTTTCATTTCAATGATTCTGTCTGAGTTTTTAGCTATCTCGTTGTCATGCGTGACCATTACGACAGTAAGCTCTTTTTCTCTGTTTAGCTCTTTTAAAAGTTCTATGATTTTTTTTCCTGTTTTTGAATCAAGATTGCCGGTTGGCTCATCTGCAAAAAGAACTTTCGGATTGTTTATCAATGCCCTTGCTATTGCTACTCTTTGTTGCTCTCCGCCAGACAGCTCATTTGCATAATGGGTTAATCTGTGCGATAATCCAACATCTTTAGCAATTTTTCTCGCTCGCTCAATCATTTCATTCTTGCTGATGTTTAAAGGAAACAATGGAAGAGCAATATTTTCTATAATGTTTAATGTTGGTATAAGATTGAATGACTGGAAAACTACGCCTACATTTTCCCTTCTGAATAAAGCAAGCTCATCCTCATTCATATTAGTTAAATCGCTTCCATTATATGTTATTTTTCCACTATTAGCTTTTTCAAGTCCTGCCAAAAGTCCAAGCAAAGTACTCTTTCCTGATCCTGAATGCCCCTGAATGCCTAAAAATTCTCCTTTCTTTATTTTGAATGAAACATCTTTAACTGCCTCAACCTTATTGAATGTTTTTGATAGATTTTTGATTGTGATCAATTCATTCATTTTTTAGCACCTCCATCGCTTTTAATTTGTTTATTTGGTTGGTTGTGATAATTGCTGTTAATATTCCTATAATTATTACAACAACAAATGATAGTATGGCATATGCGGGTTGGAATTGTATAGGTAATAGATAGGTCTGCACAGTATCCACAAGATTTGGGTTAGAAGCTAAAAAATGAGGATATGGATTAAGCTCCCATGGTATGCTTATTGAGATTTTTGTTCTTGCTAATAACAATATAGTTATGAAAGAAACTATGATGCCTAAAATATAACCTGCAAAAACCTGTAATATTGTTTCCATCCCGATTTCTTTTTGTATATCTTTCTTAGTGAAGCCAATACTCTTCATTATTCCAAATTCTTTTTTTCTCTGGATTATTGCGTGACTCATACTTTTCATGATTATCAGAACAGAGCCAATTATCGTGATAATAGAAATAAATAATATCAGTTTATCTGACAAAACAAAAAGAGAGGATATTTGGTTTTCAAATGATTCCGGCGTATAGATGTTGTAGCTTCCAATTGTCTTACCTGTTGGAGTCTTTCCACCATTCAGGGATTCTTGATTCAGAAGATTTTTCAGCTTTCCAGCAACAGCATTGATTTTAGTTTGTTCTGTATCCACAAAAATAATATTTATATCATCTTGGTTAAATTCTTCTGTTTCCTGTAAATTCTTAGAATCAAATGCAATTCCTTGAGCAGACTCCAGATTCATGAAAAAATCAGAAGCAATAATATCTTTCCCATAACCTTTGACAATTCCAGAAACTCTAAATTCTTGTTCTGATATCTCTAATTTCTGCTCAATTTTAAGATTATATTGCTCTGCATAAGTTTTTTCAATCAGCACCTCATCATCAGATTGAGGAATTTCCCCCTCAACAATGCCGGCTTTGAGCTTTGTCCCAAGAGAATCATCCCAATTTACTCCTAAAACTCTTTTAAAATTATCATTATCAAATACCCATAAAGAAAGGCCATAAGAGATATCCTTAATACCTTCAATTGTTTCTATTTCATCAATGAGATTGTTCCTTATTGGTGCTAGTGAACAAGATGTAACTGCACCAGTGGTATTCTCTGGAACATTTCCATTCTTTTGAATGATGATACTACTTTGCATCTTTTCAAACGGCAATCTTGAGGCTTCCTTATACGCAGTTCCAAGTGAGTTTAATGTAATTAACATTACTACAACCAATGCTATAAGTATCACATTAAGCATATACTTTTTCTTCCTCTTTGAAATCTCTTTCCAAGCATAGTCAAATGTCTTTGTCATATAGTATCATAGGATGAAACACCCTATATATTTTTCTGAAACACCTTATTTAGCTGTTTCAAATCTTGAAACCCTATCAAACCAATGAGAAACATTTTTAAATTATGCAATATAATCATATTAGGTTGATATAAAATGGAAATTACTAATAAAAAATTGATTGTTGCTATTGGACTATTATTTGCTCTAGGTGTAGCTCTTGCGTATTCTAATGCATATTGTGCTGTTAATATGGGACATATGTTTGCACCATTACTATATGGGATTGCATTAATTGCTCTTGCCACAGGTGGAGCAGTAGCATTATTATTCCAATGGAAAGTGGATAGGATACAGCTTGAAAAAGTTATCAGTATTCTGCCTGATGATGAAAAGAAAGTGCTAAAAATCATAATTGATAAAAAAAGCATTTCACAGACAGAACTAAAATATCTTTCTGAACTTTCAAAAGTAAAAGTATCAAGAGTTGTTTCCAAGCTTGAACAGAGAAATATCATTGAGAAGAAACCATACGGAAATACCAATCTGATTATAAGAAAAATATGATATGTTCTTTTCAAAAAAGAACCAAAACAAGACGCCCCTTCTATCTTCTTTTTTTAGAAAAAAGAAGCAAAAAATCTGACGCCCCTCTCTCGTCCTTCGGACATATACACTCCCTGCGGTCGAATTTATCAGTAATCCAAAAACTCTAAAATTTTCCTACGGAACGTTGCACTAAATTTTAGGTCTTCCCTTTGGTCAGACGAATATAACAAGGATTTAGAGATTCCGCCTTGCAGGCTCCATTCAAATTTTTGCTTTCAGAAAAAACGTCTCTAAATCCTGATGTTATATACAATAAATCTGGAGTTCTCTGTCATTGGGCAAATATTTATATACTTTATTCTATAGCTTATAACTGTGATAGATGCTACTAAAAAGAGTGGGCTAATTCCTTACTACCTTAGTTTTTTATTTAGATATGGATTCTCAATAGTTCAAGTATTGTCTGTATTATATTTCCATTCCAAGGGTTTTTCTTATTTTGATATATCTATTTATATGTCAATAATTGCCTTATCTACATTAATTTTTGAAATTCCAACAAGTATTTTTGCTGACAAATACGGAAGAAAGAAGAGTGTCATAATGGGATACATTGGAACAACGATCATTTTCGCTTTATATCCTTTTGTGGAAATTACTCCAATATTGTTATTGATGGGTTTCATTAATGGTTTCTTTGCAACGTTTGCTTCAGGATCAGATACTTCATTAATTGTTGATAATCTAAAAAAGAAATCATATATTCAGAAATATTATGTAACCATTACAATCTTATTCAAAGTTGCGGGTATCATGCAGGGTGTTTTAGGTTTCATTTTCCTTTCTATCTTTAAGCCAGATGCAAGAGTTGGCAACTTTTTAGCAATTGATTATTTGTGGTTTATTTACGCCTTTGCTATGTTAATAGCTACATTAATATTTGTTATTGGAGTTAAAGAACTTAATTTCAAACCTTCTAAGGAACATTCATTCAAATTATCGTGGGAATGTATTAAGTATATCATCAAACAACATAATCTCAGATTAATTTTTCTTTGGAAATTCTTTTTCTTCATTGTTTTTTATGCTTGGTTCTTTCTGTATCTACCTTATTTAAGTTCCTTTGGCATTGAAATAAATAAAATATCATTAGCCTACACTCTTTTATTCGTTGTAGGATTACCTTTTATTTGGGTAGGTAAAAAAATATTTGATAAAATTAAAAAAGAAAAACCCTTCCTAATAATGAATTATCTTGCTTACTTTCTATTTTCAATTACAGTAATTTTCTTCAATGGAAAAATGTTTGCCTACGTTTATTGGTATATTAAATGGAATTTTGCTGCACTATTTTCACCTATAGAAAGTTCATATCAAGAAACATTCATATTATCTAAATTTAGATCTACAACCCACTCAATCCAAACAATAGTAACTAGTGGAGGTGGTGCAATAGGTGCATTTATTGGAGGATTACTTCTTAATAATGCAACACCACAATATGCCATATTTTACTCAAGCTTTTTAATTATCCCAGTTATAGTATTAGTAGCATTTCTAAAAAAATAAATATTTGCTTTTTAAGAACTCCAGATTTACTCTATGCTCCTCCCACTTCGTAGTCGGAGGTATATAACAGGAATTATGCAGTTGCGTTCCACGACCCACTACGTAGGTCGATCCACTTCACCCAAATGACCTGCGGTCACTTCGTATAATTCCGACGTTATATCCAATCAGAAATCGGTGCTAAATGGTAAAAGAGGGCGGAATTCTATATATCGTACTTACTCAATAGAGACAACAAAAGCAAAAGATTTATATGCTACTTCTTACTTAAAAATGAATATGACATATGGAACAATCGCTGGCGTAAATGCAGCAATGAAACAAGCATTAGAAGCAGATGTTTCTCCGGATGTTAGAAGCAAAATGCTTGGCAATTTAGCTTATGCTAGTAGCATGTCTGCATTAATGTCTACTGGGTTTCCTGTAGATGATGCAAGAATTGTTACTGCAAGAAAACTTTATTCTCAAGGAGATGTTAACGGAGCCAATAATACTCTGGACAATTGTTTCTCAATTGTTTTACCAGATTCTACAGTATCAAACAGATTTCTTGATGATACTGGTTTTAAACCACTTGCTTCGATGGGAATTTATGATCCCTTAGAACATAGTACTAAACAAGGAGGATGTATTGGTGAAGCATTCGAATTATTAAGGGAAAATGATAATAGAGGAGCTGTTTTATATGTGATTAATATGAACGGAAAACCAATTGGACATGCTTATTACTTAGAGAATCCGTCGAAACCTAAAGAAGTAGCTAGAAATCAAGCAGACAATGGATTTGAAGGATATCCTGAACTAACTGTTGAACAGGTATTAAAATACGGAGTAAGACTTCAGAGTGAATCTGCTAAAGAATTAACTGCAATTCTTACTGCAAGAAGTCAAATATCACTATCTTAATTCTAAAAGGAATTCCACCCCTTGATGATTTTGTTTTATGTATTGCATTCGCTCATTAGAAGACGCACCGATTTCTGACTTTTCGGACGAAATTTTCCCACACTTCGTATGGGAAAAGAAACTAACGGGAATTTAACGGTTCATTTGTCGTTCGCCAAGCTCACTCCTCATTCCCCCAAATCGATTCAGCGACTTTGTTAAATCTATGCGTTATTTCTTTATTATTTTATTCATAGCAGTTATGAAATGAATTAAGTCGACAATAAACAGACTAATTCCAATTATTAGTAGAATTGTTAAGTTGTATTGTATAGATATCATAATTAAATAAGGTGCGAAAATAAAAGCAGGTATGAAGTTATACAACAAAGTAAAAACTAATGAAAAATTCTTTTCAGTCTTTTTGAGTCTCAAAATCCTGAGCATCACATTTGTTAGAAAATCATTAGTCATAAGGGTTGAATAATTTCTATATTTAAAATATTTTGTAAATTTTTCGGTTATTTCCACTAAAACTTCTTAAGATCATTTATCTTGCTTGAATTAACTTCCAAATTATAGAAAAGTATTTAAACGTAATAAACATATAAAACGTAATGAACATAATTGGAGGTTATCTAAATGGTGAGTATTACTTTGTCTGTACCAACTGAACTTAAAAAAGAAATGGAATCTTTTCCAGAAATCAACTGGAGTGAAGTAGCAAGAGGTGCAATTAAAACTAAAATTCAACTATTGCAAAAATTTAAAGAGTTCACAAATGAAAGTAAATTAACTGGGCAAGATGCAATAAACTTGGGCAAGAAAGTAAATGAGTCTCTTCATAAGAGGTATGTAAAATCAAAGAAAAACTAATTCTTATTGTCGACGCCAATATTCTGTTTTCAGCTTTAATAAAATCAGGAAAAACTTCAGATATCATGTTAAAGTTAAATATTGAACTTTTAGCACCTGAGTTTCTTTTAGAAGAATTCAAAAAACATTCTAAATTGATATTAGAAAAAACAAATAGGTCTCAAACAGAGTTTGATGATTTAATTAACATTTTTAAAGATAAAATCATTTTTGCACCATATTCTTTTTTTAGTGATTGTTTAAATTTAGCAAATAAGATTTCTCCAGATCCAAATGATTCAGCATATTTTGCATTGGCGCTAAAACTCAATTGTTCTATTTGGTCAAATGATAAACGTCTCAAAAATCAAGATGAGATAAAGATATATTCAACTCAAGATTTAATTGGCCTGCTATGATTATTATTGCACAACTTTTAAATATCTCCCTCTAATTCTTTGATTTATGTCTGATGCAAATGAGAAATCTAAATGTCTTCTTCCTTTTGAAAAGATTGATAGGGTAGTTCTTGTTAAACGTAGTGCGGAGACTGATTCAAAGTATGGTTGTGATCCTAACAAACGATCAACTGAAGAATTAATCCAAACAGGGATTGTTAATGTTGATAAAAATTCAGGTCCAACTTCTCATCAAGTTAGTTCTTATGTTCAAAAAATTCTTCATATTAACAAGAGTGGTCATTCAGGAACTCTTGATCCTAAAGTAACTGGTGTTCTTCCAGTGGCACTTGGAAAATCAACTAAAGTTGTTCAAGCATTAATTAATGCAGGTAAAGAATATGTTTGTCTGATGCACATTCATAAAGAATTTTCAGAACCTGATATTCGTAAAGCTATGAGTAAATTTATTGGCAAGATTAAGCAACTTCCTCCTATTAAGAGCGCAGTTAAACGTCAGTGGCGTTATAGGAAAATTTACTATATAGATATTCTTGAAATAAAAGATAGGGATGTTTTATTTCGTGTAGGTTGTCAAGCGGGAACTTATATTAGAAAACTTTGTACTGATATTGGTGCGAAACTTGGTTGCGGTGCACACATGGCTGAGTTAAGAAGATCAAAAGCAGGACCATTTAGAGAACCTACTTGCGCATCATTAATTGATTTACAAGATGCATTTGCTTTTTATAAAGAAGATGGAAATGATAAATGGTTGCGAAAATTAATTCAACCAATTGAAGCTGCAGTAGATCATCTTCCTAAAGTTTGGGTATTTGATACAACTGTAGATACTCTGGCTCATGGTGCAGATCTTAATTGTCCGGGTATTTCTCAAGTTGAATCAGAAATTCAAGCAGAAGAACTAGTCGCTGTTATGACTTTAAAAAATGAGCTGGTTATGATTGGGACTGCGCATATGATTTCGTCTGAAATGATTAAACATAAAAGAGGTCTTGCAGTAAAGCCTGCGCGAGTTATAATTTCAACAGGAGTTTATCCAAAAATGGTTAAAAAAAATCCTGAAAGTTCTCCTGTAAAGTCTGAGTCTAAACCTTCAAAAGTTGAATCTAAGCCAACAGAATAAATTTATTAATATTTATTTTGGTATATTTTTCTTAATTATTTTTCGTAACCTTTTCGCGACTAAACAACATTTAAATAATTATTTAATTCTCTCTTAAATAGAAGTTATATTAATTTATATTTCAAATATTTTATTTAATAATTTATTTTTTTACTGAGGCGTTTACTTTATGAAAATTGGAATTATTGGAACTGCGGATTTTACGAAATTTCTTGATTTTATGCCAGATAGTTCTATGTTAGAAACAGAAGTGCGAGAAGTTAAAGTTGGCACTCAACGTTCATCCGTGTCTCAAAATAGAGTTCTTATTAAAACTCCGGGAGCAGAAGATGTTGAAGCAATTTTTGTTTATCGTCAAGGAGAAAATGATTCAATTCCAATAGGTGAAGTTAATCATTTAGCAAATATGCAGGCATTAAAATATTTTGATCCTGATTTAGTTTTTGGTTTAGGCACTGCAACAACGCTAGAACCCTATTCGTTGCAAGGTAATTTTGTAGTTCCATCTCAATTAGTAAATATGCATGTAATAACTCCTAGTTATAAGCGATTATCGGACCATGAAACTAGTTCGTTTCCAATTCCAATTCCAGTTCCTATTTGTAAACCACTTCGTAAGTTTGTAGCTCGCGAGTCATACACAATGCAAAAAAATGGTCTCGTAAAAAGGGCTGCTGAAACTATTGAACAATTAGTGATGTCTTTTGCAGCGTTTACTGTGGATCCTCATCCTTTAGATCGACCAAAAACACGAGTTGTTTATGTTAATTTGCCTGAGAATGTCGAGTTAAATTCTGAGGATGCAAGATTGATTAATTCAGGATATTTTCTTGGACTTGTCGGATCTGATTTTGTTGAAGCATTTCCTGCAGCAGAACTAGGGTTATGTTATGTGCCTTTAGCATTTGTTCATGGTGCGCGGGTTCTTCCTTCATTTAACCAACCAGAACCTAAAGATGTTTTGAGTGCAATTGTTAGGGCAACTATTGGTTATGATTCAAAGTGCGCGTGCAAAGGTTCATATGCAGATCTTATTAAATCTTAATTTATTTTTTTATTAGTTTAATTAATTATTATTTTTTAATTCAATTTTTTAAAATTTAATTTTAAATAAATTTTGTATCAATTAAATAAATCAATCAAATAATATTTGGGGTGTTGTTTAATGTATGGTCGTCCTTGTGAAGCATATAAAGGTAAAATTCAAATTGTTGCGTGTGATGCAGGTTTAACTTTTGCAGAAAAAATTGCAAGTGAACTAGAACGAATGTGTACTGGTGGTTGTAATACTGAACTGGGTGGTTTTGTTTGTCCAGGGGGAGTTATGGGTGAAAGGGGTAACCGTACGGGACTTAAAGAAACTCATTTTGCAAATACTGAAGTAAAAACTATTATTGATGATTCAATTGGTGGTTCTCGTGTTTTTATTGTTCAAGATGTGGAAAATTCTACTTGTGGAAAATATCAGTTTGTTTATGAGTCATTTGTTTCTTTTGCCAGACAAGAAGAAACAAAAACAGGGTTTAAACAATTATTTCATGAATCATTTGGTTTTGAATTGGACGCACAATATTTTGATCAAGTATATTCTAATTTTATGGATTCAGTTTCTTTCAAAAAAGATTTTTCTTCATTCGAGGCACATCTAACAAATAAAAAAGGTGATGATAATTCTTATGTTGCTATGTTAAAAAGTATAGTTCCAGGAGTTAGATCAAGTGATGATGCTGAGTTCAACGAATTTTTAAGTGCGGTGGGAGGTAAGTTACTTTCTTCACAAGAATTTTTTACGCGTCATAGTGTAAATGATAATTTCATGGCATTAAAAACTGCAATCGACGCAGCAAAGGAAGCAAGAGCATCAGAAATTACTGCAGTTCTTCCAGTTTTTCCTTATGCGCGTCAAGATAAAGTTCTTGATAGAGAAGGTTTAACTGCAAGAATGGTCTCAAGAGAAATTGAAGATGCAGGAATGGGAGTTGTAAAAAGAGTTTTGACTATGGATATTCACAATAGGGCTATTCGTGGTTTTTTTAGAACTGCACAATTAGAAACGCTTTATTCTAGTAAAAATTTAATTGCAGCTATAAATGATATTATTGGTTTTAATGATATGGTTTGTATTTCGCCGGATATTGGTGGTGCTACAAGGGCTAGGCACGTTGCTAACAAAACTGGATCAAAAATGGGTATTATTTACAAAGAAAGAGATTATAGTAATCCAAGTACAATTGCTAGTGCACAATTAATAGGTGATATCGTGCAATATGAGGTTGATCCTATAGCGCAACTTCGCGAAATTGATAGGATGGTTAACGGGGATATTAGTGATCCAGAAGTAGCTAGACAAATAATGCGACGAATTCGCCAGTTTGTTGATAGTAAGGGTAAAGGTTTAAGTTCATTAATAATTGATGATTTGGTGGCAACATTTGGGACTGGAGATAAAGGTTGTAGATTGGTAAAAGAAGAAGGTGCGATGAATGTTTCTTTTGCAGCAGCATTATCATTACTAAATCATCCTGCATTAGTTTTGCTTGATAGATTACATTCTGACGGAGTTTTGAATTATTTTTTCACAACAAATGCAGTTACGCATGATAGGGCAATTATTGATGCGAGAGATTATTATATTGAAGTTCCAGTTGAAGATGTTTTTGCAGAAGCAATTTTTAGAATTGAACATAATGGTTCTGTAAGTAAAATGTATGATTAAAAATAAGAAGTGATTGCGGGGTTGTTAATTAAATTTAAAAAATAAAAATATAATAAAAAATTTAAATATTTTTTTTTTTTGATTATTTTTTTTATCAAATTATTATTCTATTGGGCAGATTTTTTTCTTTGTCATTTCTATATCTTCATAAGATGTGGTTGTAATTATCATTTTCTTTGTTGATATTCTGCCTTTATCATAAATTTCTACGTGAGCTTTATCAAAAAATCGAATATATTTACATCCGTCTTTTAAGTCTTCACCCCAATAGTTTTCATTGGCAATAACATCTCTTAATTCATCTGCGTATATGTCATAAGTTTGATCATCAACGCCCACTTGTCGATCATTATCAAAAATTCTGTTTTTTAATAATTCATTTTCTTTGATTTCAAAGTCCACATAATATGGGTAATCTAGTTGTTCCATAAGTACTCCAACACTATTTTTTGTTATTGTATTATTGAATAAAAAGTTACTATCTGTGGTTAATTTAACTCCTATTCCAAAGTCCTTAATTACGCAATTAATTAGTTTTACTCCTCGGGAATCTGATCTGAAATTAACTCCTACAATATCTTTATCTAAGTAATCATGTGGTGAACCTTGTATTGTTGCACCATTACAATCAAGTGTTACATTTGATTCAGAAATACTTATTCCTTGTCTTAATGTGTAAGTTCCAGGACAAATTTTAGTGTCTTCTGAAACTCTCATAAGTCCTTGTATTGTGACACAGTCTTTATTTACGCCTGCAGTGTCACTTAGTTGAGTTTGTGTTGTTTGTATTTCAGTGGAACTCGTATCTGTGTTTGATTTTTCCTCGTCAGGTATTATTTGATTTCCAAATCCAGGTGGTAAAACGTCTTTTGGAGGATATACATCTTCTTTGTTTACTTTATTAAAAAGCATTTCATCAAAATCAATAGTAATTACTTTTCCATCTTGTTTGAATGTTTCTTTCTGTAATACTGCGCCGTTGTATTCGTAAATCCAAAGCCATACTTTATCTTCTCCAGATTTACCTTCAAAATATTCTACAACGATTGAATCTTTTGATAATTCTATTTGTTGTTTTTTTACATAACTTGCAAATTCAATATTTTTTGTAAGTTCGAGTGGTAATTCGATATTGTAATCATCATAATTTAATTCTCTTAGTGAATCCATTTTTGCACAGTATTTAAAATCTGTACAGTAACCATATGCTTTTTTATTTGCTTTATCTAAATATACTATGTTAAAAACATCTTCTGGAAAATAGTTTTGTTTTTTTGGAATGATTATTTTAACTGCATTTTTATATACAAAAAAATGGCTCATTTTTGATAAAACATTTGCGTATTTTCCCTCATTTACTCCTCTGTAAAAGAATTCGTATGATTGGACTTTTTCTGTTGCTTTTTTTAGTGCAACAATTCTTTTATCGAGAACTGGAGTTTCGATTTTTACAGGTTCTTCTTCGGAATCTTTTAATAATTCTTCTGAGTCAATTTCAATATCTACAACTACTTCTTCTTGTTTGGGTTCTAAGTCTATTAAGTCTGTTGCGCTTGATACTGGATCAGCTGTTTGTGGTACGTATTGTTGTTTTGCACATCCAGAAATTAATAATGTCCCTAGTAATAGTGTCAGTGTTAAAATTAAAAATATATTTTTCCTCATTTTTTTTCCCTCAAGTAATGTAATTTGATTAATTTAATCATTATTTTTTTTGTTTTCAGCTTAATTAAACTTCCTATTTGCAAATATGTGTTTATTAGCTTTATTTATTTTAGTTTAAATAGTTTTTATTTTGCCTTGTATTCGAGTCCGGGAATTATTCCTATTTGTGTTCGTTGTAATGGGATCTGTTCAACAAATGAGTCTTTTTTTGCACTCCAAACAACATATCCTCTGACAGTTCTCATTGTTGCAAGTAACATGTGTGTTCTTGATTTGCTTTGAGTTTCTAAATATCCATTTAAAACATCATTTGAATAAACTTCCTTTATAATTCCCACTCCTTGAAAAACTGGACTTCTTGAAAGTCTTTCATCAATTTCAGTTTCATCAACTCTTGATAATCCTGGTTGATCGCAAGGAACTGTTCGAATCATGTGGCCTCCAAATACTTTGTAACCTGAGCCAATTTTTGCACGAACTAAACTATCTATGTAAATATCAGTAATTGTTCCTCCTGCAGATTCTAAAAGTCCTGGAGTTGATTTTTCGCCGTAAAGTGCGGCGGGGGTTGTTCCAATTCCTAAAACTCCTCCTTCTTTCACTGCGGAAATTAAACTTGCAACGAGTTCAACTAATTGGTCTCGAGAATCCACTGTTTTAGCAATATTTAGTAGTACGACTCCTGCATAAACTAAGTCAAATAATTGGGGGGTTTGTTTTGCATAAGTTTCAAGGTCAGAACAAACAGGGATAATTCTTGCACCTCCTGGTGGCAACAAATATTCATTATTTTGAAAAAACCTGGAAGGATCTAGGCCTGCAAATTCTAATTCTCGTAGTCCAATTTCAATAATTTTGGGATCAGTTAAATCACTGTTTGGTCTAGGCGTGCCATCTGCTTGTTTATTACAAACAAGTTTTTCTAAGCTAGCAAGATTTACTCGTTCTCCAGAACTTAAATGTGCTAGTGCAGAAATTATTTGTCCATTAACATCTACTGAGTATAAGTCTGATTGTTCAGGTAATAAATGTGAAACGTAAACTGGTTCTATGCAGCCACTTCCAACTTCTAATGTGTGGTTGGGAGCCTTATTTAGGGATTGAATTAAAAATTGGATTCCTGCTGCATTTCTGCCTATGTGTGAAAATGTTGATGCGTTTTTAAATTGTGCTAACTCGTTCATATTTTTCAATCCTCATGTATTTATTGGTTTTAAATTATATATGTTAATATAACTTGTACTATTATGATATTATTAGTTTAATATCTAGGTATAAGTTTTCCACGCCAGAAATTAGATTTTTTTTAAAATTGTATAAAAAGTATAATAAATAATTTTTCGTAGGTTTAAATTTATTACTATTCCCTACAATATATCTTTTTAAATAAAAAAAATAAAAAAATCAGTTTATCCCAATTTGTCCGAAATGTTCAACAATTCTACTTCTTGGAAGTCCAGCGTTTTCAAAATCTTTCATTCCTGTAAGTCCTGTTAAAACTCCTATGAATTCTAGCCCTGCATCTCTTGCTGCTAAATAATCATGGGTATGATCTCCTAAAACTAGAATTTCTTCTTTTTTAATTCCTTTTTGTTCTAGTTGTTCAAGTGCACCTTTGAATGCTAGTGGATTTGGTTTGCGATGTTCTTTTGTTTCGGGTGCAATTGCGAATTCAAGTTGAGGATATCCTGCTTGATTTAGTCTTTCTGAAATCATTTTAACTCTGTTTGTTACTATTCCTTGCACAAGGCCATTTTGTTTCATTTTTTTTACAAACTCAATTCCATTTGGTGTTGGTAAGTAGTGCATTTGTTTTGCTTGTTCGCGATATTTTGCAAGCACAACTTTAGCTAGTGGTTCACTTCCTTGATAACCGTCCGGATTTGGAAATAATTCATCAAACATGTCTTCAAAGCCTAAATTTTTTCTTTGTATTTCTTGTATTCTTTCAACAGGCGGTACTCTAAAGTTCATGTATAAACTCATCATTTGTGCAGTTTTTCGCATTAGATCACATACGAAGTCATCTGTTGCAACAAGTGTGTTGTCAAAGTCATAAATTATTGCTTTGTATTGGTTATTTTTGTTGTCAGTTTTTGTTTCGGTGTTAGTTGTGTTTGTTGGCAAAACAGTTTCACTTTGAGTTTGTGTTGCGTGAGTAACTTCGGGTTGTGAATTATTTATTTTTGGTTCGTGGTTTACTTCTGTTTTTGGTTCTTGTGTTGATTGCGGTTTTGTATTAGCTTGTTTGTCAATATTATGTAACCATCGATCTTTCATAGGTATTACTTGATCTCTTTCTGGTCCGACGCTAACAAGTGCAATTTCCATCTCTCCAGTAATTTCCATCATTTCCAAATACTTTTTTGCGTTTAATGGTAATTCTTCGTAGTTTCTAATGTGTGTTATGTCTTCACTCCACCCATTCATTTCAACAAATTCTTCAGGCATACAATGTTCAAGAACGCTTGCATCTGTTGGAAAATCTCTAATTAGTTTTCCTGAAAATAACATTTCACCATTATATATTCTTTGAGGTCCTGTGTATTTGTATGCATTACAAATTTTTAATTTGGATAGTCCAGTTAATACATCAAGTTTTGTAATTACTGCGCGGCCTCCATTAATGTGTGCGGTGTGTCTCATAAGTATTGCGTCGTGCCATCCACATCGTCGAGGTCTTCCAGTTGTTGAACCATATTCTCCTCCTTTATCACGTAAGTATTTGCCAGTTTCATCTTCAAGTTCTGTTGGAAATGGTCCACCTCCAACTCTTGTAGTGTATGCTTTGATTAAACTATAAACTTGGTCGATTCTTGAAACTCCAAGTCCAGTTTTAAGTCCGCCAACTGATGGATTTGAAGATGTTACGTAAGGGTAGGTTCCATGATCTATGTCAAGTAATATTCCTTGTGCACCTTCAAGCAATACATTTTTATTTTCTAATATTGATGTTTTGAGCAATACTCTCGCATCAGTAACATATTGTTTTAATTTTTTTCCAATGTCCCAGTATATTTCAGTTAATACTTCTGCGATTTTAATTGGATTTAGTTTTCCTTTTTCAGCCATTACAACTTCTTTGTATTCGCTAAACATTTCTTCTTCTGGTAATGCGGAAATTAATTCTGCTACTGCATCATCATGATCTTCTTCGTAGATGTGTTTGAATAATGCAAATTTTTCAAGTACGTGACTCATAATTTTATTTGCAAGTATTTTTTTATCAAGTAAATCATTAATTCGTACGCCTGTTCTGTGTTTTTTATCTGCATAAGTTGGCCCAATTCCTCTTTTGGTTGTTCCAATTTTGGAATTTCCTTTTTTACTTCTTTCTTGATATCCGTCTTGCAATTTGTGATATAACATTATCACGTGTGCATTTCCTGCGATGTTTAAGTTTTTGATAACATATCCTTTGTCTTGTAATACTTTAATTTCTTTTAGTAATACAAATGGATCAATTACCATTCCATTTCCAAGAATGCTTACTGCATGATCCCATGTTATTGATGAAGGTAATAAGTGGAAAATATGTTTGTGTCCATTAAGATAAATTGTGTGTCCTGCATTGTTTCCGCCGGTAGCTCTTGCAACAACTTGAAAGTGCTCTGCTGCATAGTCGACAATTTTTCCTTTTCCTTCATCTCCCCATTGGCCACCTAAGATGGCAACATTTTTCTGACTCATTTCACATCCCTTCCCTTAGTTTATTTTTGTTTTTTTATCCATTTTGGCAATGTTTAAATTTAAAAAAATTTGAATATATTTTAGATTAAAAAAATTTGAATTAAAATAATTTAATCAAATCAATTATTTCTTTTAATCTATATATGTTGTATTCTGCTTTGTATGTACTTAATTGTTCTAAGTTAACGCAAGTAACTCCTTTTTGTTGCAACTGTTTGAATGTCTGATCGTAAACTCCTACATAAATCATGTTTCTGCTAATTTCGTCAGCAGGATTTACTAACACTTTTTCGAATGTTGATTCAAGTTCGGTATCTGAACATATTCCAAAAACTCCCATTCCTTTTTTCATAAGTTCGGGAACAACGTATTTTATTTCTTCAACTAAACTGGAATTCATGATGGTGCAATTAATTACAACTCCTTCAATTTGTGGTTTGGTTAATTCATTATCGTCTTTGAATTTTTGCCATTTTCTTATTGCAAGTTCTGTTAGTCTTGAACTAAGTCCAACATATTCTTCAGGACGTAAACTTTTTAATTTAGTTTTTGTTGCATCCATTATTTGCATCGCATCAATAAATTGGTGTAATTCAGCTACGGTGAAATGTTTTCCTCGAGAAAAATCTTTCATAAGTTCATATGGTTTTTCGTATCCTTCTTTTCTAAGTAGGGTTTGTATGGCTTCTGTTAACACACTTCCCATTGAAGTTAAGTTGTCGAGCATTTTTTGTTTATTAACGGTGAATCTTCCAAGCTCTTGAACAATGTGAACTACTGCTAAGTATGAGTGTGTGATTCCAACTCCTATTGCTCTTTCTGCTTCATGATCTGATAAATCTCTTTGATATCTTGAAACTTGTAGTTTTTGTATGAATCCCATTAGTTTATAGTTAGCTTCTACGGTTTGTCCTTCAGCAACTTCTACTCTCCAAGGATTTATTTTGTGAGGCATTGTTGACGAACCAACTTCATGTGCTATTTTTTTCTGAATAATGTATCCGTCAGATGTGTATAGCCAAAGATTGGTTGCTAAGTCTCTTAGTATGTTGTTGATACTTATCAAACAACTAAATAATCGGGTGTATCCGTCGTGGTGTTCAATTTGTGTTGTGAATAAGTTTGGTTCAAAACCTAGGTCTGAAATAAATTTTTGTGTGAATTCAAGCCAGTTTACTTCTGGTGCGCTAAATTGTTGTGCTGCATGATTTCCAACTGCGCCATTTACTTTTGCAGGTAATTTCATTCCAATTAAAAATTCTAATTCTTTTCTTAGTCTTTCTAAATAGTTTGCCATTTCTTTTCCAAATGTTGTTGGAGTTGCAGGTTGGCCGTGAGTTTTTGAAAGCATGGGGGTATTTTTTTCAGCAGTGCATAATTCTTCTAACATGTTTAGTAGTTCTACCATTGCAGGAACATAATGATTTTTGAGAGCACCTCTTATTTTACAACTGTATGCTACATTGTTTGCATCTTCAGTAGTAAGTCCAAAATGTACCATTTCAAGTAAGTCTTTCAAACTTGATTTTTCCATTTGCATTTTTAGAAAATATTCGCATGCTTTAAAATCGTGATTGGTTGGTCCAAGTCCATTGTATCCGAACATATCAATATTTTGTATGATTTGTGCATCTTCGAGCGAAAATTCTTCAACTATTTTTCTTAAAAAATCTTTTTCTGTTGCAGTTAATTCTCGTACTGATTCAAATTCTTTATTTTCAGAAAGTGCAATTAAGTATTCAACTTCCAAATAGATTCTGTATTTGTGGTAGGCATATTCTGAAAACCATTCTGAAAGTTTTGCAGTTAATACTCTGTGGCGTCCATCAATTGGACTAATTGCTTTTAATGAATGAAATGTTAAATCTTCGGATTTCAATCTACTCACCTATATTTAGTTTAATACATTTTTTAAGATTTAAATTGGCTAAATTATTTGTTAAGCCAAGTAAGAGTGTTTTGTGCGCAATTAAAACGCAAACAAGAATAAAGAATTGAGTTAACTTTGTTATCAATGCTTGCTCCACCTTTAGGGGGAGGGGGGTAATTGATGTATTGGAGTTAAGAATCCTCGCATATTTACCTCTATTTTTCAAATTGAACACCCTCATTTTATCTCTTTTAAAATATTTTTTCTTTACCTTTTTACACTTAAGGTTAAAATTAAAGAACATTAAAACTTATTTTACTTTTCTATAAATACTTTTGTAATTCACTCTTTGGGACGAATAAATCTATTTTTAAGTTAATGAGAAATTCGTTTAAAATTGGTAATAACTTTATTTAAATATGATTTGCAAATTTAAAATATTACTTACAAAAATCATTTAAGCTAATTTGTCCTTTTCTTTTTCTTTCAGGAACTGCTAATTTATCAACATCTTCTCCTACTTGTTGTTTTATGTCTATTGCAATTTTTCGTCCAAGTAATTGGGCAAGCGCGCCAATATCAATTCGTTTTACTCCACCTAGATCTTTTATTCCATTTTTGTGTAAAATTCTTGCTCTCACACGTCCAACATTTTTTAGTTGTAATAGTGCTAGTAGTTCTTCTTGCACTCCATATTTTATTCTAAATCTTAGTTTTTGTATCTCACTTAGTATTGATTGAAAACTTAGTAGTTTTGCTATCTCTTCAGAACAATATAGTAACCAATCTGCACGACCAAGTTTCATTCGAGTTTCCCCTGGGCGCATATTGTATTCTTCTAATAAAAATTCTTCATCTTTTTCCGCAATCCAATCATTAAAAAATAATGCCGTTTTTACTGAGTTCAAATAATCATCATAATCAGAGTCAAAATAGTCAGGTTCTCTTTCTAAAATTTCTGATTCATATTTCACATATTTTTCTTGTATTTCTTCATACTCGCGTGTTTTAATTCGGAGTAAAGGTCTCATCTCTATTGTGTGACTAATTGTTTGTAATAATCCAAAACTTGTTACTCTTTTTTTCTCAACGCCGCTTTTCAAACAAGTTATTATGTGATTGGCAGTTAGTGGGTCAACGTATAATTGTGCAACTCGTTTTCCAAGAAGGGTTGCGCGTAGTTTTTCATCAGTTTTTATTGAATCTGCACTTACAAAATCATCTTTTTCGTCAGTTTGTATGAATTCATAATCGTCTAATAGTTGGATGATCCGATCCATTATTTCTTCTAGTTTTTGCATATCTTCATATTGGTGTGCCCAAAATGTTTTTGAAAAAAATTCTAATAATTCTTTTTTGTTATTTACAAATCCGGTTGAAATTAGTGATAGCACGTAGGTTCTTAAAACTGGTTCGACTGCAAGTTTTGAAATTATTTCTTCTGGTTCGCCTAAAACATATTTTTCATAAATTTCTTCTTTGCTTTTTTCATCATTTGCAATTATTACTGCTTCTCCTGTTTTTTCAAATTTGGGTCTTCCCGCTCTGCCTGCCATTTGTAAATACTCAAGAACGGGTATCCAATTCATTCCTCCAAAACCGATATCGCTATAGCGTTTTAAGTCTTTTATGATTACTCTATATGCGGGAAGATCAAGTCCATAAGCAAGAGTTGGAGTGCTACAAATGACTTTTATTTTTCCGGCTCGAAAATTATCTTCAATGAGTTCTCTTTGTGCGCCAGTAAGTCCTGCATGATGAAATGCACTTCCTTTTTTTATGCATTTGGCAAGTCGTTCACATTGTTTTGTTGGTTTTCCTAAAACGTTTAATGCTTTTTCACTTAAAATTTGAAAGAATTCATTTTCTGAAAAGTTTAATTTAATTTTTTTAGAAATATCTTCTGATGTTTTTTCTGCACTTTTTTTTGTTCCTGCAAATACGATGACTTGTTTTCCTTTTTTGATGGCTTCGAGTGCTATGTTGACTACATCACTTTTTGTTTTTGTTTCAACCTTAACTTCATAACTCATAATTTGTTAAAACTCTATCTGTTATTTAAATTTTGTCTGAGTATGTTAAAAGCTTTTTGTCAAAAATAAATTTTACAGCACGTATTTCGCAGTTTAGAAATTCTTTTATATTATGTTGTCATTAGTTTTTAAATGACTGCTGTAAAATCACAACCCACTCAAACTCCAAGTCAAGGCTCAGATCAAACTCCTGTTGGATCATTAGATGAGTTAGTTGATTCAGCGGATTCAACTAATTTAGTTGGGCCTGCAATTGTTTTTAGACAAGGAGTTAAATACATTGGAGGGGGACTTCATTGTGTTTCTTTAGCTTATGCGGGTGAGGGTAGAGGTCAATTACATATAGGCTATACTGCGGTTGCTGCAGCGTTTGTTGATGGGAAGAGTGTGTGGCAAAATAAAGATTATGATCCTGTTGATCTTCCAGTTCAAAGTGATCGATTTGTTTTAGTTTTAGCACCTAGTGTTGAATATGGGGGAGTTAGAAAGAACACCTTGCGTTTTAAAAGACCAGAAGATACAACGAGTAGAACTTTTCTTAAAGTTGTTGCAGATGAGGCTGTTAGTGTTTATTTGAATGGTGAGTTTGCTTGGCTTGGGGATTGCGTAGTGTCATCAAAACCGGGTAATTGAGTATTTATTTCTTTGCTTGTCGCCACATTTCTTGAAATTGTTTTCTATAGCTTTCAGTTATTTGTTTACTTTGTATTCTTATTGCGGCAGGTGTTGGTGACATTGTTAGAAGAACTGTTGTGTCTTTGTAAATATTTGTTGTTGATGGAGTTCCAAAAGGAATATATTTTATTTCGGTGTGAGGAAATATTGTCATCTGTTTGAAAAAGCCTTTTCTTTTATCATTAAATATTATTTTTAGTTTAACTTCTTTTTCACTTCGCCTTAAGTGTATATTTTCGAAGAATGCTTTTGTTTTTGGATTGCCAGAAGGTCTATCTCCTCCTCCCATGACTAGTAGTTCATCTCCTTTTTTCAAATCTTTTAGTAAATCATTAAACACTGATCGAACTCCTTCGTAGCCTCGAAATAATTCAACTTGTGTTTCTTTATCATTTCCTTCTTTGTAGATTTGTTCGAGTCCTGGTAAAACTTCTTCTATTTGATTCATCTCTTCTTCTATTTTCTTTTTTTTACTTTCTAAATAGTCTTTTATTCGGTTAGGATTTGCAACTCGAAAATGTTTGATGTTTTTTTCTGAATATTCGGTTACTAGTCCTTTGTTGATGAGTTTTTGTAAAACTTCATATATTTTTGAACTGGATACGTTTGCTTGTTTTGATATTGGTCCAGTTGTTGATTCTTTAAGATTTAGTAGAACAAGATATGTTTTTGATTCAGATTTTGTTAAGCCTATTTCTTCTAGTAGTTTTTCTATCATTTTTTGAGTTATAAAAGTCACCTTATTAAATATTTCTATTTTTTCCCCTTAAGGGTGGTTTAGCCAATCATTAGCTTTTCGAGTGCGCTATCCTTGTTGCTCTCAAATGACACCTGGATGTGGGTTGCGTATTTTTCTTCTTCTGTTTCGTATTTTTTGATCATATTATATTGTATGTTGGATCTAGCATATTATTGTAACTTCCCCCTTGAGGGGTCAAACTAAGGTTTCTTTTTAAATGGTGCTCCAATTCATGCGTAAAGTTTATAAATGACTCATTTATTTTTGAATGGTATATGAGCCCGTGGCTTAGTCTGGTTATAGTGCTCGACTGATAATCGAGTGGTCCCGAGTTCAAATCTCGGCGGGCTCATTGTTTTTATTTTCAAATATTTTTTTTAGTTCTAAAATTGGTGATTCAATCAAAACTGGGTATTATGTGCTAATTTAGCTGTATGATCTAATTTGTGAGGTATGATCTAACATTAACGATCTAAATCCGAACCTGGTTGAAAAGTGTGTTATTTTGGGGTTTATTATGGATTATTGTGTTGATATGGGTGCTCAATTTGATAAAGTTGCATTAACGTACACTGAGCTAAATGGCATTCCTCCTGGCGTTTCTTTTTCAGATGATATCAACTTTGTTTGTGCTAGATCCATTAATGAAGTTGCCGCTGATGCATCAGAACTTTCAAGAAATTCTCATTTTAAATATTTGAATGATGATTATTTTGTTGCAGTTCATAATTTTTTAAGAGAAATGGGTGTGGCTCAAGCAAGAATTGATTTTATTCGCGATAGTAAAGGTGAAATTGCAAGGGGGAGCACAAGAATTCCTCTATTGGTTTCAGATCATAATTTACCTGACATTTCGGATTTTGTTGTAAAAACTTATGATGATTATTCAAAAGAACAAGAACGTTTGGTTTTAGAAAAAGTTGCAGGAAAAGTTGCACCTAAAATATTGAAATTTGGTGATTCAATTTTTGCAGAAGATGTGTTACCTCCTGAGCATTTTTCTTTATTGGATTTGGCACTGCTATGTAATAATTATTCTGCAGGTATGCGAGTTGTAATTGAGAGTGGTGCAAAAATTTATGCTGCAATTGCAAAATGCGAAGTTAATTATGCTCACAATCATTTTTTAGATGAATTTCATATTGGTTTGAATGGTGGTTTTTTTGTAACTGATTTTGGAACGTCTCATTTATTTTATCCTCCTGACTATTTGGGTGAGAAAATAGTTGATGATTTAAACGATAAATTGGCTGCTGAACTAGATATTAGGGATGATATTCCTTCGGGTGATGGGGTAGCATATGCTGCGCAAGAAAAAGTTATTAATCCTATTTTCTATGAGTGGGACAGAAGAAGAAAGTTTATTTTTACTTTTGAAAATGAGTGTGGTAATTCTGGTTTGGATTATTTTTCAGTGGATCCTAGTGGGGAAACTGCAAAAAAATTACGTGAACTGGATCCTGCAATATTGGCTAATTTAGTTAAAGTTGTAGAGTCTGCAGAAAATGCTTTGCATTTATTTTTTGAGCGTCGTCCAAGATTAACTGGTGGTTGGGTTTCTGGTTGGGATTCATTAAGGCCATATCAACAAATATTAAGAAGAACGTTTATAGAATCTTATTTTGAATAAGTATTTATTCTTTCCAAGGGTTATCTGGATTTGTTTGTCTGATATATTCATATCTATCTTGCATCAGTCCAGTTTTTTGATCAAATAATGGCGTTTTGCCTTTGTATATTGTTCCGTTAGAATTTCCGTAGGAATCAAATCCTGCTGAGGTAATCCAAGCATCAATTAATTCGTTTTCACGAAGTGTTTTTTATTCTTCAAAAAACAATTAAGGGGAGTTATACGTTGTGAAGTAGCATATCGAATGAAGAATAATTATTATTCAGTGCCTAAAAATAATATTGACAATGAACATTTTATTTTTCGCATGGGTATTTTAAAAAAGTTTTTTCAAAATGTGCTTTGTCTTGATACTGATACTAAAAAAGCAGGACGTTTTGCTGAGCATGCAGCATTTGGTTTGGCTGCTGCTGCATCAATGTTTTTTGCAACGGGAATTGCATTCATCACTCAATTTCATTTTGGAAATTTTACTACTTTTTTCTTTTTATCTTTAGTTATTAGTTATGTTTTTAAAGATAGAATTAATGATGCACTAAAACAATATTTGAAGAATATTTTGTTAAAAAAATATTTTGATTATGAGATGAGTATTTTTTCTAGTCCTGAGATTAAAATTGGTAGTTGTAAAGAATTTTTTTCGTTCATTAGGGGAAAGGACATTCCAAAAACTATTAAAAAACTTAGGGATAATTTTCATGTTAATGATGTTGAACATTTTTATAGGGGTGAAACAGTATTCACTTACAAAAAATTCACAAATTTATTTTCTAAAAAGTTTAAAAAGATTTATAGGAGTAATGCAATTCAAGGTATTAATGATGTTTTAAGATTTAATATTTCGAAATTTTTGGGTAAGATGGATGATCCGCAAAAAGATGTATTTGTTTTAAACGGGAATTCATTTAATTCTGTTAAAAGTGGTAAAACATATCATCTTAATTTAATTATTAAGTACACTGCACAAAAAATTCCTGCGTATAGGCGGTTTCGAATAGTTCTTGACAGGACAGGAATAAAAAGAATTGAGAGGGTATTTACTGATAAAGCTAATAAATTAAATAAAATATGTGTGGAGTGATGATGATAATTATTTTATTTTAAGTATATCTCTATTCATATCTCAGCGCATCTACTGGTTTTAGTTTTGATGCTTTGTAAGCAGGTATAATTCCTGCAATTAATCCAACACTTACAGATACACTTATTGCCATAATTATTGAGTTAAGTGATACTATTGTTCCTCCTTTTAGCATTCGCATAGAAGCCCCAATCATCATATTCATGGCTTCTGAGAGTATTATTCCAAAAAAGATTCCTAAAATTCCTCCGACGAGTCCAATGAGTGCGGCATTTAAAATAAAAATAAAAAGTATGTCTCTATTTTTTGCACCTATGGCTTTCATGATGCCTATTTCTTTTGTTTTTTCTAAAACTGAGGTAAACATTGTATTTGCAATTCCAACTGCTCCAACTATTAAGGATACTGCGGCAATTGCCAATAAAAACAAGTTCATGGAATTCATCATTTCAGATCTTGTTTCCATCAGTTGTTTACTTGAGGATATTGTGAAGTCTTTTGTTTTGTTGTTTACGTGTCGCACAGTCATTAATTTTTTTTCTATTTTTGCGATTGTAAAATCAAGTTGATCTTCATCTTTGACTTTCATAATTATTGAATCATAAATATCTTGTTCTTTATTTTCTAAAACTTGATATGCCATTTGTATGGGTAGATATATGTTTGTACTAGAATCATCTATTATCCCGACAACTCGAAATGCGCTGTTTTCAATTGTTAACATTTTGTTAATTCCAATGGGATGATCAAAAAATGAACTTGCAAGTCGACCTCCAATTATTATTACATTTTGATCTGCACTGTCAAGAAATCTTCCTTCGTTTATTTCTACTGTTGTTATGTCTGACCAAGTTTTTTGTTCAACTCCGCTCAAAGAAACAGTTCCTGTTTTCCCTAAATATGAAACATCAACATTTCCCCTTATTTGGGTGTCTATAAATTCTATATTTGGAATTCCTTTAAGTGCTTGCAAATCAGTTCTACTTATCACTATTTTTTCAGTAGTTGCAGTGGCGACAGAACTTGATCCTCCTCCGTGTCCAAACATACGCGAACCTTTAGAGTTGCCTGCGGTTAGTGTTAATAAATCTCCGCCTAACGAGCCCATTTGTGCCTCTAATGATGCTTGCATTCCTTCCCCAATTGAAACTATTGCAATTACTGCAGCAACACCTATGACAATTCCAACTATTGTTAACCAACTTCGCAATTGGCTGTTAAGCACCATTTTTAGTGCATGTTTAAAACTTTTAAGTGGCTTCATTTGTTTTCATTAACTTTTTTTTATTATCCAACTCATTTTCATCCAACTTATTTTTTTATTTTTTAAATAAGTTTATGATGTTAAAATTTGGATTTTCTAATTTTTTTGTTTTGTATTTTGAATAAATAATTCCTAATAAAATTATTAATGCGGAGCCTATTATGTGCCATTTATATTTTGCAAAAAATCCTTGGTTTTGTTTTCTCATGTTTGATCTTTGTTGCATCAATTCTTCGTTAGCTTGATTTATTGCTGCATTTAATGCAACTTCTTTTTCAACAATTTTTCGTTCTCCCATTGTATCCGTGTATGCTACTTGAATTATTATTGTATTTTCGCCAGATTCTGTTTGATTATTTTTTTGAAACGGTTTGATTTTTTGATTTAAATCTTGTTCTAATGAAAAACTTGCAACAGTATAATCTCCTTTGTTTAAGTTGCCGATTATCGCAGAATTAGCTCCAGTTATTTTCCAATTTTTTTGTTCTGGAATTAAAATAGAAACGGAGGCTGCAGGATTGCTTCCTATATTGGATATACTAAATGCAGTTTCCATTCCGGTTTTTTCTGAAAATGAAACCTCAAAGTCAGTTTCTCCTCCAACATATATTCCTGCAATTGTTGATGTGTTTGTTTGTTCATTTGTTATTGGGTCATCATAAGTTAAGTATAAATCTAAACTATAAAGTCCGGGGGCTGCATTTGTGTCTGCTATTACTTGATATTCTAAGTCTTTGCTTTCTCCCATTTCTAAATATTTGATGTATTTGGTGTTATCGCTTCCAACAGGAAGTACTATTTCGTCTGAATTTTGCCAGTAGAATCTAATATTTTTAAGAGGGGCATTTCCAACATTATTTATTGTAAATTTTAGGGTGGTTTGTTTTCCTGGAATTAATGTTGTTTGATCTATATGTATTATTTCTGCATTTTCTTGATTTTTAATTTCAACATTGAATGTTTTTTGTTTTTTAATTGTTGAGCCTTGTTCATAATATTTAATTTTAATTTCATATGTTCCTGCTGCAACTGTTTGATCAATTTTAAGTTTATATTTTACAATTTTTATATTTTCTTCCAACTGATAAGGATTTACTGTTCCAACATTTTGTAAGTATGTTTGTCCTGAAACTAAACTAAAAGGATATTCAATCTCAAGTTCTGTAATTAAATTACTTGCAACAATGCCTCCAGTATTTGCAATTCCAAATCTTAATTCAACTGTGTCTCCTGCGATTGCCGGATCTGGATCTTGATTAACTAAACTTATCGAGATTGATTGTGAATCAGATAAACTTGATGTAACTAGTGAAACTAACATCAATAAAATTAGTGTGATAAAAATAGTTAATAGATAAGGTTTTGTTGTTTTCATTTTTTTACCTCTCGATTGTGAATTTTAATTATTTCGCCGTCTTTAAGTTCGACAATTTTATGAGCATATTTTGCTAAATTCATATCATGTGTTACTAAAATTATTGTTTTTTGTTCTTCTTTCCATAATTTTTTTAATAATTCTAGTATTTCTTTTCCTGTTTTGCTATCGAGTGCTCCTGTTGGCTCATCTGCTAAAATTATTTCGGGATCTCCAACTAAACTTCTTGCAATAGACACTCTTTGTTGTTGGCCGCCTGATAATTGGGAGGGTAAATGGTGAGCTTTATCTGATAATCCTACTAATTTGAGAATGTCTCTTGTTTTTTTTGCTGCAATTGAATCCTCATATTCAAGAAATTCTAAAGGAAGCATAACATTTTCAAACGCAGTCATTGATTGAATTAAGTTGTATTGTTGAAAAATAAATCCTATTGTTTTACCTCTTAGTGTTGCTAAGTTTGATTCACTTAATTTAGTTATGTTTTGATTCTTTAAATTAATTAATCCTTTTGTGGGTATGTCCAAACAACCTATAAGATTCATCATGGTTGATTTTCCACTGCCTGATGCGCCAATAATTGCTACGAATTCTCCTTTTTTTATTTCTAAAGAAACACTTTTTAATGCGGGTACTTGGAATTCTCCCATTTGATAAATTTTTGAAACACTATCTAATTTTAAGAGTACTTCATTTGTATTTCTTTTTTTAGATTTAACCATTTTTCTTGATTGTATGATTTGATGATTGTATAATTTAATATATTATTATTTATAAACTAAATGGATTTTAAGTGTATATTTTAGAAAAAGTAATTTAAAAATTAAAAATAAAAAAATTTAATTTTGCATTCCGCATTGACCTTTATGATTTGCTTGTCCAAGTCCTTGACGCATGCCTTGTCCTTTTTGACCTTGTCCCATTTGGTTCTGTCCCATTTGGTTTTGTCCGTTTTGTCCTTGTTCAAGTCCTTTATTCATTCTGTGTGGGCCTTCAAGTTCATCAAGTCCAAGTTCTTCTGCAAGTTCTCTTGCTTGTTCTTTTAGTTCATGTAATTCTTGTAATTTGTCAAAGTTATCTGATGTAATTTTTTCAGCCATTTCTGGGTTTTTTTCAATTACAAGGGAGTTCCAAGTTTCATAATCTCCAGATTCAACTGCAGCTTTTACTTGTTCTCTGTGGTCATCTCTTTGTTCGTGTTTTACAACTCGTTCATTGAACTGGTCTTCTGTAAGTTTATATTTCATGAAAGGTAGATCACTTTCTTCAAAACTGTCCAAGTATGTGGTGTAGTCTCCAGTATCGAGTGCATTTTGTAATTCTGTATTTTGCATAGTTTTTTGTCCGAACGGGAATGCGTATGCGCTTGCTGCAACTACGCTTACAACAAGTAATGCTAAAATTCCCAATATTGCTATTTTTTTCATTTTGTCTAACACCTCCAATTTGTGTTAAGCTAACTAAGACTTGCATGTTTTATAAGTGAGAAGAAGGTAAAATGTGCATCTTAAGTCCATTTTATTTATATAGCTAACTTCGAATAATTATCTCTTGTAAGAAAACAAGTCTTCAATAATATTGAATTCAAAGTTCTCTTTGAGATAATTTGTATAATATAATTAATAATTTAATTTTTTAAAAAAGTTATCTATAATTTTAAATATTTGTTATGAATATAAGGTGATAATAATGCCCCCGCATCATTTATTTAATCCATTGCATTTTGGTATTGATTTAGTTTATACGCTAATAATTGTATTTTTATGTCTTCTTGTTTATTTTAAAACTAAAGAAATGTATGTGTTAACTAAACACAGGGGAATTGAGTATTTCCGTAATTCTTTTTTGTTATTCGGTGCAGCATACTTAACCAGATTTATTTTTCATGGCATTCAATTAAGCATAATAACTTTAGATTTATTTATTCGTCCGAGATTTTTTGGACCTATTGTTTTAACACTAACTGCGTTTTTTAGTACTTTAGCTATATTTTATTTGGTGTATAGTACTAATTGGAAAAAATTTAAGTATAATTCTTTTTTGATTGTGGCTTATTCTGTTTCTGTATTGGTCGCAGTAATTTCATTATTTACGCATGCGCCTATGATTATTGCATTGGTTCAATTACCTTTGTTACTGTTTGTGATAGTTGCAAATATTTCTGATACTAAAAAGAAAAATTATTCTGCAAAAGCCATTTACGTTTTGATTTCATTATTTTGGTTAATTAATTTATTTGTGCTAAGTCCAAAAAGAATTTTACCGTTTGATATTACATTATTGTTTCAAATATTTTCATTAGTAGTTTTCATAGTATTAATTCATAAATTATTTAAGTGGATAAGATGAGTAAGAAAAGAGATAGGTTGGAGGTTATTTATGACATATTAAATACTGTTAGGAATAATAAAAATAATATTAAACCAACTCCTCTCTTGAGATATTCTAATTTATCTTCTCAAAGATTTGCAGAATACTATTCCGAACTTATTAATAAACAACTCATTCGTGAATCTGAGGATAAAAAGGGTAAAAAATTCATAACATTAACCGACTCGGGTTTCAAATACTTAGAAAAATACAAAACAATAATTGGTTTCATTGAAGAGTTTGATCTGTGAGTTCAGAGAGTTTGATCTGTGAGTTCATCGAGTATTTTTTCTCTAACTGAATTAGTTAATATTCTTGTTTTTGCTGGGCACCAATTATTAAATTTAGGTCCCATTTTATAATTAGGACTATTAACCCATATTTCTCGAATGGAGGTATCATGAGTGTTACCATAAATTGTTGATGCATCTCGTCGACCAGGACAAAGTTGTACATCTCCATTTAAGCGTAAATAAAGTCCTCCTGATACTTGATTACAAGGTGCCGATGCGGCGTAAGGGGATACTCCTTCTTGGCGAATTTGATTCAAGGTCATAAAACCATTATCAATTGCAGCTTTATAGATTTGAACATAAAAATTAACAACGTTATTCAATCCTTTGTATGAAGTTAGTTGTTTGGTTAATCGTTTTCCTTTTCCCGAGTCCATGCTTGGCGCAGTAATTGTAGGAATATTTCGTTTAGCTGCCCATAAATAAACTTCAACTGCGCAATCTACATATTCAGGATCAAGTCCGGTAGACACAAATGTTAATCTTTGTAAGTCTTTTGTAAGTCCTGCGTCAACTAAACGTTCAATAGCAATGTTGCGTTTCAATGCATAGTCTTTAATTTTTGTTCCAATTAATCTTTGTTGTAATTCTGAATCAAACGTATCACATCCTAATATTATTCGTACAATATCATAACTTGTTAATCTCTCAACTAACTCGCGAGAATTAATTCCTTGATATTTTTGAGATAATGAATCATCTGCTAGTTCCGCACCTTTGGTAAAAATAGAAATATTCAATCCCATTTCACTTAATTTGTCCAATATCAAAAACATTTCAGGATTTTCTAAAAATTCTCCCGGACCCAAAAATTTCACAGACTCAAGACCAATTTCTTGCGCATCTTTCAACACAAAAAGCACTTCGTCGTGTTTCAGTAATTTTTTAGAGTCTGAATAAACTTCATCTTTATTAAAACATCTTGGACAATTATGTTCGCAAGGATATTGTGAGAATCCAGTATCTATTAAGTCATTAGGTGCAAATTCTATGTCCATATGTTTTAGTGCTCGAATTCCATCAACTCGTTCTTCTAAGTCATCTAAAGTTAAAGTCCAATCTGCGGGCCGAGGAATAAAACTGGATTGTATTTCTTTGTCTGATTCTGTTACGTTTGGATAAATCTTCATCCCTTTCAGGGACAAACCTAGTTTTAAGTGACTTTAATGACATTTGGCAAGTTAACTCCTGCTAAGTGGTAAAAACCGAAAAGCTTATAAATGATAAAATAATTGAGGTATTTTATGAAACAAATTAAAGTGGGTGTTTACCATCATGATTGTTGGGGAAGCTTTAGTACTGAGAATTTTCCACATATTTCTATGGTTGAATTAGGTGCTATTGGTATTCAAAATAAATCTGATAAAGGAACTTTAGTTAATTCTTTTTTTAAAATAGCAGCAGACACTCAAACTGAAATGATTGATTATCTTGAGTATTTAAAAACAATTCCTTCGATAAATAAATGTAAAATATTCAAACAATTTGGAAATAAATCTTATGTTTTTATTCAATTTCAAAGTCCTACGAGTTCATATGATTCTGTTCTGAAAAATGATTGTTTTCCTATTGGTCCAATCGTTCAAGAAAAAGCTTTAGAAATTCATACGCTTGCAAGCGAAAAACCAAAAGATTCTATTAAACTTTTATCTGAACTTAGTTCTATTGGGGAAGTTAAAGTTATGAGTGTGAAAGATTTTGATGAACCGTCTGTTGAGTATTCATTAACTCAAAAACAATTAACTGCGTTAACATCTGCGTTTGATGGTGGTTACTACAAATGGCCTAGAACAGTTAAGCTTCAAGACATTGCCAAAAATAAAAACATTAAGCGACGAACGTTTCAAGAAAACTTAAGAAAAGCAGAAGCAAAACTTTTTCCTCATATGATTGATAACTTCTTAAATAAAAGATAATTTTGACCAAAACATTTATATCGATTCATTTATTTTATAATTCTAATATTTAAACTGACTAAATTTCCTGGAAGTCTAAAATTTATGGTCAGTAAAAAAGGTGATTATTATGTCTAAAACTGAAGAAAATTTAAAAGCAGCATTTGCTGGTGAAAGTCAAGCTAGAAACAAATATACTTATTTTGCTAAGATTGCAAGAAAAGAAGGTTATCATTATATTGCAAAAATTTTTGAAGAAACTGCAATGAATGAGGTTCAACATGCAAAAGATGAATTCAAACTTCTAAACGGAATTAATTCAACAAAAGAAAATTTAAAAGCAGCAATCGAAGGTGAAGATTACGAGACTGATGAGATGTATCCTACTTTTGCAAAAGAAGCAGAAGAAGAAGGAAATATGGACGCTGCAGCATTATTTAGATCTATTGCTAAAGTTGAAAAAGAACATAGTAACAGATACAAAAGACTTCTAACTTTGCTCGAAAATGATTCTGTTTTTAAAAGATCGGAACCTATTAATTGGAAATGTTCAAAATGTGGGTTTGTTCACAATGGTACAGAACCTCCTAATGTTTGTCCTGCATGTAAACATCCTAAGGAATATTATGAGCCTGAAGATTTTTAATTTTTTTCTTATTTTTTTTTAAAATAAATGAAATCTCGTCAGGTAGTCAAAGCATTGGATCAAAATAATAATTCTATTCATGTTGATTCAATTCCGCCTGAGTCTAAAGAATTTTATTGTCCTTTTTGTAAAAAAGAAGTAATTCCAAGAAGAGGAGAAAAGGTTGTTTGGCATTTTGCACATAAAGATGAAGTTTGTGAATTTCTTAATTTAAAATCAAAAGATGATTTAGATAACGCGACAATTGAACTTGAAAAAACAATATCTATTAATGATTTAGAATTCAAACCTATTTCTAAATACTTTATGTGTGTTAAATGTAAAAACAAATTTAACAAAGAAGTTGGTATTAAGTGGGACTCATCGGAATTCATTTGTAAGGATTGTTTTAAACTAAGTTGATACTTTTATTGTGGTAACTGTCTCAATAATTAATTTTAAGCACTCTTTGAAATTTTTATTTAAAAGTCTTACTTTTTGAGAGTTTGTATTTAACAAAAATAATTGTGTTGGGCCAACAATTCTTGATTTAACTAGTATGTTGGTCTCTTCTAATTCTCTAATTATTTCATATAATTTAGGTTTTGAAATATTTATTTCTTCTAATAAATCACTTACTGCAAAATCTAACCTACCTCGTTCTAATATTTGTTCTAAAACTTTATTTCTGAGTGTTTTTCCATATAGCTCACAAAAAGCACCATATTCATTTTGGTTCATTATATCTCCAATAATTTTTTTATTTCTTGTAATTTTGAGGGATTTAAACTAATATGCCAATCAATTCCTTTTCCTGTTTTTTTCTTTAAAATAATGAGGCAATATCTAATCTGCTTATATTCTTTATTAAATTCTTTTTGTTCTTGTTTTGTTAACCATTTGGTGCGAGAAATTATTAATTTATTCTCTGGAAAATGTTTTCCCCCAATATAATGTTTGTTTAACAAAAATATTAATGTTGATTTAAATGCAGCATTCATTTTAGTTCAAAATTCTGAACACCCAGTTCAGTATACTTAACCAAATTATTTAAATCTTTTGGTTTTAAACAAGCTTTGCAGTCTAATTAATTTTCAGTAGAAATAACCGAAAAAAATGCAATAATCTTGAAATTTTTTCGCAAAGTCCAAACTTTTAAATAATAAAATGAATAATTTGGTTGTATGAGCATGATTTTAAGATTCATATTTGCATTTCTAATTTTTTTTCTAATTGTTGGAGGAATTCATTTTTATATCTATTTTAGATTGAATCATTTTTTTAAATTTGCACAATTAAAATGGATTATTATTTCTTTGGGAATTTTACTTCCTGCGGGATTTATTGGTTCAAGAATGTCTCATAATTATTTAACGATAATTCTAAATTGGTTTTCTTCTATTTGGATGGGGATTATGTTTTTTTTATTATCTACTTTACTCATTTATGAGATCATTAGGTTGTTTGTTAAACTGTCTCCGATTACTTGGGGAATTATTGTTTTGTCAATTGTAGCGGCAGTATCACTTGTGGCAATAATTAATGGGCAATTTATAGTTACTAATGAACTAACTATTGAACTGGAAAATATTAACAAACCTCTTAAGATTGTTCAATTATCTGATATTCATTTTGGAGTTATTCATAATTCTAATTTTTTAGAAAAAATTGTTAAAAAAACTAATGCTCAAAATCCTGATTTAGTTTTAATTACTGGAGATTTATTTGATTCAGTTAAAGTTGCTCAAAAAAAAGGAGTTCCTGAGTTGAAATTATTGAATGCCAAAACTTTTTTTGTTAGTGGTAATCACGATTTGTATGAAAATATTTCAGTTATTAAAAAATTATTATCTGAAAATGATGTTCAGTTTTTAAGTGATGAATTAGTTGAGTATAAATGAATTCAAATAATTGGGTTAAATCATCCGAAGAGGGATAAATTCATTAATGTTAATTTATCAAAAATAAAAATTAACAAATCTATTCCTTCAGTTTTGATGTATCATCAACCAAAGGGTATGATTGAAGCAGAAAAGGCAGGAATTAATTTACAACTTGCAGGGCATACTCATAACGGTCAAATTTTTCCATTTAATTTTGTAGTTAAAGCTGTTTTTCCGCATGTTAGGGGTCTTTACAAAATTAATAATCTTAATTTATATGTATCTCCGGGTACTGGAACTTGGGGACCACCTATGAGATTGGGGTCAAGTAATGAAATCACAGTTATTAACTTAGTTTCTAAAAAATAAAATAAAAATTAAAAAAGATTTAGTATTAAATTTGGGTCTGGACAAGTGTTTAACATATCATTTCTATTTTCTGAAGATGCAACTCCTGGGAAATCTCCGCGGTAATTGCCAATATCTGCAATAACTTGAAAATGTAGGTGGGGTGGCCAGTTTCCATTTTCAGGATAGTTTCCAAGTCTTCCAACGACATCTCCTTTGCATATTTTCATCCCTTCAACTAATGGATCTAGACTTCTTAAACTTAAATGACCATAAAGAGTATAAAACTTAATTCCCTCTAGTTCATGTTCTAAAATTATTGTTGGGCCATAATCTCCGTCTGAAGAATTGTTAGAAAAACTGTGAACTGTTCCTTCAAATGGGCAAATAACTTCAACTCCTGCATTAGAAAAAAGATCAATTCCTAAATGTATTGTTCTTCTATTGGTTCCACTAAATACTTTGCTGTGGTCATAAATTATTCTTTCTTCATTGTATTGTCCGATGCCGAAGTCATAATCTGGTAATTTGCTAAAAATATATTTAGTAAATTCTTCTGCATTTGACATGTCAACAGTATCCAATTCTTTATTTGTTGAGGTTAAATCAAAAATAAAAAATTTTGGATTGTTATTTTGATTTCTCAAAACCGGACCAAATAAATCTCTATTTTTGTTTAGCAATTCTTGAATCATTTTTACCTCCTAGGCAAGTACATTACTGCCAAGTTTTCAATATCGGTTGTTTCTGATAAATCTCGATCTCCACCTATAAGTACATGATTTCTAACAACACCTCCAAGTTCAAAACCCAATCGATTAAATGCTCGAATTATTGGTGTGTGTGCAATTCTAGCTTCGGTGTAAACGCAATCTGCAGCAATTATTTCTTTGCTATTTAACAAACCAAGTAAACAACCCTTTAGTAATCCTTGCCCTCTAAAATCTTTATATGTTGCACAATCACTTATTTCGTATATTTCGAGTTCACGTTCATCAACAATAATTCCTGTTGCTCTTTCTGCGGCAGCAATACTAACAATTTGCCCATCTGAATTTCTTGCAACAAAAGCTAATGAATTTTCAAGAACTTCTAATACATTTTCGATGGTGGGATCATACCACATTATGGTTCTTCCTTCTCGAGAATATGCTTCGATTAGTAGTGCTTGAACTGCTAAAACATCGGAGTCACAAGGGTCAGTTAATTTTTCAATAGTAAATTCTTCAGAAATTTTTCCTTGGGAACTTTCTAAACTTTCACCTTGAGTTATTTTTTCCAAATTGTGTATTTGCATTCCATATCTGACTGGGTCTGTTAATCTTTTTGTGCCGTTTTGTCCTAAATATGCTATATGTTGTCCAGTTGCTATGGGGACTGTTGCTTCAACTAATGGGGTAAACAAATGCGTCAGATCAGAATCTGCCAATACTGTTCTCATTGTTGTTCTAGTAGCACCTTTTTTTTGTGCTAAGAAATTTGCAAGTGTAAAATCATAAAGTGTGGCTAAAACATCATTTTCTGTTCTAACAATTCTTATGGTTTCATCAGATAAACTCCAACCTTTTACTCTTTGGTTAAGTTCATCATAACTTATCTCAACACTACCTATGCTTCCTGCATTAGAATTAGTTAAATCAGTAGTTAGTTTCGATGGGCGAACGCTTGGCTAAACCACCGTCTGTATTTGTTTGTGTCATTTTTTTTACCTCCTCGTTTTAAGCTCGACAGCTTTTTGGCGATTATTAGTTCCAGGTAATATTTGTATCATTTAAGTCTGTATTGTAAGGGAGCAATCTTAATCCTTTAAATTGTTTATTTTCAAACAATGGTTGGGTATTTAATGAAAAATCCACTTCTCCTTGATCTGTTGAAATGATATAAAATGGAATTTCTCTTCCACTTTCAAATCTTCTTAAGTTGCTTGCAATTTGAATTATTCTTGAAGCTTCAATGGGAACTTGATTAAGTTCTTTATTGATTGGTAATCCTTCAATATATATTTGGTGAAATTCTATTCCTGTTTCTCTAAGCTTGTATGAGATGTTTAATATTTCATCAGGAGTGGCATTAACTGACATAATTAAAGGAACATTCGCATAAACAGTTATTCCATTTTTTCGTAATTTATTTGAAATCAGTTCGTGTGTTTTATTAAATTCTGATGAGTGCAAAAAAACTGTTTCAATTTCTAATTTTAATGGATTGCGTAAATCAATTCTATTGATTCTGGCTAGTTTTTGAATATTTTCTTCAGTGTATTCGTCAGGATGTTGGCTAAATTGGATGCTTCTTAATCTAATGTGGTTAACATTGTTTGGTAATTTTGAATTTAATAAAATATTTTCAATTTTTTCGATTTGTTCTATCAAATTATTTGTTGAGTAAAAAACTAAATCTGTAACATCGCAATTTTCGTTCAAATATTTTATTAAAAGTTCGTTTTCAATTTTATTTAAGTTTAGTTCAACTCTTGTTTTGTGTGCTCGAGTAATTCCTGCAACAGTTGTATTTTCTGGTTGTGTTAAACATTCAGGATTTTTAAATATTTTTTCTCGAGCTTGTTCTAAGTTGATTCCCTCAACAAGACCATAATTACTTTTTATTCTCAAACCGCAATTAACATTAAATAAATTGGGATCTCCAATTTGTCCTAAATATTTAACATCCAATGTTCCATCTTCATTTATTCTTGTGTCTGAGGGTTTTTCAAATTCGGAACTGAATTGTTTAAAATATTCTTCGGTGTAGGGAGTTCTTATCCATATATTATTTTCATCTGCTTGTTCGATAGCCCAGCCACTAGTATTCCAATCAATTTTCCCAATTGTTGTAGCAGTACATATGTGCGGCATTGATCTATCAGAGGTTTGAGGTCTAAGTTTGGCAGCAACATCTAAACCTTCGGCAAATGTTGTTGAATATTTTCGATTTCCTTGAATTGGGCTGCAGGGAATGTAAACATAATGTATTTCAGTTCCAACACTTCTTAGTCTTTGATATAATTTAGTTAGTGAATCGTAATTATCGTTACAGTCTTTTAGGAATGGTGTTTGTACATAAACTCGTATTCCATTTTTTGTTAGTTCTGAAATTATGTTTAATGATTCAATTGTAACTTCGTCGGGATGTATGAAGTGTGTTGCAATTTCTATTCTTTTATCATCAAGATATAATTTTTTTAAATAGTCCAACCAAAAATTATTGTTGTTTGTGAATAATTGTGGATAATATGCAATTGATCTTGTTGCAAGTCTTAATGTTTTTATGTGGGGTATTTTTTTTAGTTCTTCTACTGCATATGTTAGTACTTGTGCATTTGTGAATGGATCTCCTCCTGTAAGTACTACTTCTTTGATGTGGGGATTTTTGTTTAGGTGGGTTATTGCATTTTTTACATCTTCTAATGTTGGATTTTTTTGATTGCGACATTCTTTGTGTTTTCTAAAACAGAATCTACAATATACTGGGCAAGTCATATTCAAAACAAATATTGGTCTATTTTGATACATTTGTTCTAATAGTCCTTGGTGAAATTGTCCGACCCAAGTATTTTTTAACCCATTCGGATTAAGCTCATCTAGGAATGGCAGGTATTGATATGTTACGTGGCTTGAGAATCTCATTTGTCGTAGGACGTGCAGGGATAATCTTACTGGATACGTATCTATTACTTGTTGTAGTTCTTCAGAAAAATCTAGATTTGTTAATTCTTTTAGTTGATCAACAGTTTTTATGGTGATATATTGATTGCCTGGAATTAGTTCGGTTAAAATTGCCATTAAGAAATCATTAGGTATCAAAACTTCATTTACATGTATTGTTGTAGGTGTTATTTTTACTTGATTTAATTGGGGTATTAGTTGATTAAAAAATTCTGTATCAGTGATATTCATGTTGGCTAATAAATTTTTAAAGTGATCTTCTGGTTGAGTGTCTTCGTTTGAACTGTTGCCATTTTGGATTAGTGTATGGAATTCAGGTCCGAGTATGATTTCGCTATTATTTTCATTTAAAAATCTAGTCGCAGCTGTATTTAATTGTGCGATGTTGTTGGTAATTTCCATATTTGTTAATATGTAGTTTTGTTCCATGTAATGAAAGTTGAATAATTCTTATAAAAACATTGTGTAATTATAATAACAAAATTTATATAGTTCTGTTATTTTATGTTTTTTATGCCTACTGTAAGTCATATTGTTAAAAAAATAATTGAATCTAGATCTACATTGTATGAAGCTTTAGCTAATGATATTGTTAATTATCCTAATCTTGCAGATTACTTAACTCCTGAAATCGAAAGGGAGCTGGGGAGTTCTGTTAAGAATATGGCAATTGTTATGGCACTTAGGCGTTACAGAGAAAAAATTAAAACTTTAGGGAGTGTTAAAGTTCCATTTAAGTTCGATGCTGAAATAACTTTAAAGACTGGTCTGTGTGATATGACTTTTGTGAAATCGCCTTCAATTTTATCTAAGTTAAAAGAAATATATGGTTTTGTGAATCAAGACAAGGGCGAAACTCTTAATATCATTCAGGGAAATTATGAAGTAACAATTGTTGTTAGTGATAAATATCGTGAACAAATTTTAGAATTGCTTAAAGGAGATAAAAAAATTAATGTTGAAAAAAAACTTGTTTCTTTAGCTATGAGTTTTTCTAAAGATTTTTTGTACACTCCAGGAATTATTGCGAAGGTTACTCGTAAATTATTTTGGGATGGCATTAATTGTTATGAAAATATTTCAACAATGACTGAGGTTATTTTCATTGTTCATGAACGGGATGCAATTAAAGCATTTAATAGTTTGAAGGGATTGACATAATTTAACATTTTTTTCTAGTTTTTTGAGGGGTTTATTTTGTGGTGCTAAATTTGTTTATTTTAGAGCGAAAACTTTATAAATTAGTTACTATTTCGTGGTGAATATGGTTGATACATTAATTGCAGAAGATTATGAAGCTTGTGAATCACAAGATCCGTCTATTGAAGATATGTTAGTTGGTATGTCTCAAAGAACTGGGACTGCAGCAGTAATTCAAACTGGGTTGACTAATGCATTATTTGGAAATGACATTCATTCTTTAATATATGTTCAAGGGGATATGGCTTATGAGCACATATGTGTAGGAAAAACAACCTTATTTGTTGAAAAAGGAAGAGTTACTGTTCAAATAGGGGGTAAAGAATTAAATCTTAGTCGTGGTGATTCTATGAAATTTCCCATGTTTGGTGAGTATAAATTAACGTCTGAATATGGTGCAGTTGTTGCTGAAAAATGTAGAGTTCCAAAAAATTATTTTGATGTTAATTAAGAAATTTAACTAAGTGAGATTTTTTTTAAATTTTTTGAGATTAAATTATTACCAACTTCCTTCATCTATATCTTTTCGTCTTCGTTCTTCATATCTTTCAAGTTTTTGTCTAGCATCAGAGCCACAACTCCATCCGCCACTATTATTTACTCTTGAAATTAATCTTTGGCGGTAATCATCAGGAGGAGATTTGGGCTCATTTTTTCTAGCTTCATACAATCTTCTTGCATTTTCAACATCAGTTTTATCAAAAATTCCATGTTCTAATCCATAATCATGTGCCTTTCTTATTTCGGGATCAAAATCTCGATAAGTTGGATCTATAATTTCTAGACCAAAATTCCTAATTCGTTCTAGTACTTTTTCTGCATTTGTTTTCAAAATTTCTTGTTCTAAATTTATTGCCATTTTGTTCACTAGCTAGGTGAGACTGGACGGGTTATAATTCTATTTGTCTTATTTTTTTACAAAAAGAGAATGAAAGGTATAAATTTAGGATTAACTTCTTGGTGCTTGTAAAACGTTGATATAGAAAATGAGCGCCCTCGGCCAAGGGTGAATATATTTGACACCCTATTGGGCGGAAAGTTTATATATTTGTTATATTTTTTAATTTAAGTGAATAAGATTGAGATAGAGCGTGAAAAACGTGCAAAACAGTATTTGAATGGTAAGAAAGTATTATTGAGTGATGTGACTATTTGTAAAAGTAATCGTGAGTTATTTGGTGAGTTTTTTGTTTGGCAAGAAAAAAAACTTAAACGGATGAATGGATTGAGAAATTTAGATGCGAGTACGTTTAAAACTCTTTCTGGGTACGTGCATAAGTTTAGAATTGTGAATACTTGGTTTAAGAATAAGGCTTGGAAACAATTAACTAAAGAGGATATTCAGACTGTGTATGATGATTTAGAAGATGGTAAAATTTTAAGAAAGGATGGAAAACCTTATGAAAATTTGAATACTACTTATTACAGTAGAGTTTTTAAAAGTAAACCATTTGAACTTGCAGGTAAATTGAAATTGGCCAAGCAAGTTATAGAATACACTAAAAAAAGCAATAAAGAAGTTAGATTCATAATTGAAAAACAATTTAAGCTGATTGAAGGTGCTGCATCAAAGCTTGATCATAGGTTGTTGCTGTGGTTGGCATGGGATATTGGAGAAAGTATTAATGCATTGCTAAAATTGAAAAAATGTGATTTTTATTTGCAAAAAAATTCTAATACTAAAGAACCTGAGTATAGGGTTAATTTAAAACGTGAAATTCTTAAACGAAGTAGGACTCCTAGGAGTGAACTTACTAATTATACTGAAACTGTGAATTTAATTGATAAAAAATTAAGTAATTTGGGTGCGCAAGATTATTTATTTCCCTTTGAATATCGTAATGCGAAACAATTTCTGGATAGGTTTGTTAAAAAGACAGAACAAAAATGTATTCCTAATGGTGAAAAAGTTACTTGGAAAGATTTACGTTCTGGAATGGCTTGTGATTTATTGAAGAAGAAATGGACTACTGATGAAGTAAATAAAAGATTAGGTCATAAACCTAATAGTGATGAGATTAATAAGTATATTAATTTTTTAGCTATTGATACGCATGCACCTAAAGCAAAAATTCGTCAATTTGAGCTGGAAGAATTACATGATAAACTTGAGAAATTTGAAAATCGAGAAAAGCTTTATTCAAAACGAAATGATGATTTAAAAACAGAAGTTGAAGAAATGAATAAACAAGTTAAATTAATGAAAAAACAAAATGAAATTATTGATGAACAAAGTAAGGTTATGAAAAAATTCATAAATTTATTATCTAAAAAAACTAATAAGATTAATTTATCAGAAAAAGAATTACTTTCATTAACGGAGTAATTATATTTAAAAGGTGTTTTAGAATTGGTGCAGTGGTTAAAAAACAAAATTGAATTAAACGAAATAGCAATATCTAAACAACGGGATAAGTTGGCAAGCTTAAATCAAAACTGGAATTCATTTTTATCAAAAGATACTTACTTAATATGTGGTGAGAAGAATAATTTTTTATTTCGAACTAAAGCTATTAAAAGTCAATCAAAAGTTAAGTGGTTTCTTTTTTGGAATTTAAGTTTAAATTCTTTAGTAAATTCACTAAGGTTAGATTTAGATATATTTAATGAGGGCGTATTAAATTACAATTCTAAGTTCATTAAAAAAAGATTAAAAGAATACTCTACATTTTTAGCTGGTGATGATGACAAGTTAGATCATCCATTAGATTCAGATCAAAGAACTGCAGTAATAAAAGATGATAAGCATAGTTTAGTTATTGCGGGTGCAGGCTCTGGAAAAACTAAAGTATTAATTTCTAAAATTGCATATTTAGTCAGGCGTAAAGATTCAATAAAGCCTGAAAAGATACTTGCGTTAGCATTTACTAACGTTGCAGCTAAAGAAATGCAAAATAGACTAAAAAAAGAATATGGTATTGACATAAATATTTCAACATTTCATAAATTTGGAAATAACATTATTTCTGAAGTAACCAAACAACATCCCAAGTTATTGTTTAATGGAGATAATGCAGATTATAAATTTAAAGAAGTAATAAATAATTTGATTAACTCTAGTTTGGCTGATAAAGAGTTTCAAAAATTATTTGTAGACTATATTTCAGACCATTTATATGAAGATCCTGCAAATATAAAATTTAAAGAAAAAGAACTATATTATGAGTATATGAGATCAAAGAAATATGCTACTTTAACAAATGTAAAAGTTAAATCTCTTGCAGAAAGAGATATTGCCAATTTTTTATTTAAACACAATATTAAATTTGAATACGAACCTAAAGTAACTTGGTCTGATTCTAACCCTAAATTTAAAGAATACGAGCCTGATTTTTTTATTCCAGATTTAAATATTTATGTAGAACATTGGGGATTAAACGAAAAATATGAAGTGCCTGAATGGTTTTCAATGAGTAGTGAAGAATATAATTTAAAAAAAGATTGGGTTTGCAATCAGTTCGATAAACATTCTAAAACTCTAATTCAAACATATGAATTTGAACGTCAACAAAATAGCCTTCTTAAAAAACTCAAAATTCGTTTATTAAAACATAATAATAAAATATTATTTAATACGTTAACTTATAAAGAATTAGTGGAAAAAACATATGAGTTTAAAGAAACTAAACAAAAACTTTCAGGCCTTATTCATACTTTTATTCAATTAGCAAAATCTAATTTATTAACTCCTGAAAAAGTAACGAACCGTATTAATTCAACTAATTATGATGTGCGACAAAAGTCTTTTGCAAAAATAGCTAATGAAATATACTCAAAATATGAAAATTTGCTTCAAAAAGAGAATAGAATTGATTTTAATGATATGATTAACAAGGCAGCAGACTTAGTTAACTCAAATAAATCTCTTTTTTTAAACAAATATGATTATATTTTAGTAGATGAGTTTCAAGACATTTCTAAACAGAGATTAGAATTAATCAAATGTTTTGTTAATCCAGAATCAAAAACTAAACTATTTTGTGTGGGTGATGATTGGCAAAGCATATATCATTTTGCAGGAAGTGAAGTTGATTTTTTTGTTAATTTTAAAGAATATTTTGAGTATCCCGATCTTATTTATTTATCAAAGAATTATCGTTGCAGTAAAACTATTGTAGATATGTCTAACGATTTAATAAAAAATAATTCTAATCAGATAAAAAAAACAGTTATTTCGCATAATAAATTAGTTAGGAAAGCAGAATTATTTGAGTTGAATGAAAATTTTAGTTGTTTGATTGAACGGCAAACTGGTCATATACTTAAAAAAATTAAAACACTAATAGCTAAAGGCGTTAAACCGGAAGAAATTTTAATTATTTCTAGATTTAACAAAAATTTAAAAAAAATGAAACAGGTGTTTAGTAAAAAAGGCTTGCCCACAAATAAAGAAAGACAAAAAGGCATTAGATTTTATTCTGCGCATAAATCCAAAGGAACCCAGGCAAAGCATGTTTTTTTAATAGATGTAATTTCTGGAACTTATGGCTTTCCCTGTGAAATAGAAAATGACTCAGTTTTAGCAATTGCTAAAAACCCGAGAAACCAAGAAAGTTTCGAAGAAGAAAGACGCTTGTTTTACGTAGCACTAACCCGAAGCAAAGAATTCTTATACATTTACACTAACAAAAATAGCAAATCTCTTTTTTTAACTGAAATAGCTGAATACTTAGAACCGCCAAAACCAATAAATTTTTTTGATTTCACTTGATACTTAATATCTTTTTTTGGCCCTTAACTGCTTTTAGTTACGCGCGAGCCATATGATTTTTTGTTGAAAAACAAAAATCATAATGAGCTTGCAAGTTTCAATATTAAAGGGACAAAAAATTAGAAATAATTCCTTAAGCCCATGTCCTTTTTAATTATCTCATAAATTTCTGTAAACTGCGCTTCAAACAACGCAAAAAAATTAATTTCTCTGTTAAACATCCTTAACTTAGCTGCCAATAGTTCATCATTTTTTAATATTGATATTTTCTTTAAATCTTTCAGATAATAATTTAATAAGTGCATGTTAAAATTTTCTCTCTGGATTAAATACTGAAATTTTCTTTTCTTGTATAATTCTCCTAAACAGTTTTTCAAAAATGTTGATTGTTCAGTTAAATCATTCAACTGTCGTTTAATTGATGACGTTTTGTTTACAAAAAACAGTTCTGCACAAATAATATTTAAAAATATATCAATTACTTTAAGATTAGTTTTAATTAAATTATTATTTACAGCTGTAAGAAATGGAGCACTTTTTTTATGAATTTTATCTAGTTTATTCATTATTTGTGCTCTGAGTGGGGTGGGAAAATAATATCTAATTTTTTTAGGCGATCCTTTTCTAGATGGATCCCAAAATATTTTATTCAAATGGAATCTCTCAAATAAGTCTTCAGAGTAATTAAAAAAACCTATTTCTTTAGTTTTATTTAATTTTATTAAAATACTAGATAAATATTTTTTATCTTCATCTGCACCTTTTGAAGTAAACCAAATTAGGGGTATTTTATTTCCAATAAAAATTTCTTGTGGGTTGTTAGGGTGTAAGTAAGAAATTTTGTTTAGTATTGTTTGTTTAAATACTTCTTCTTTGTCGGTTCTAAATTTTATTAGGTTTTGTGTTAGTAATTGTTGTATTATTTGGCAGTATTCTTGAAAATTTAGTTTTGTTATTTCTTTTGTGGATTCATAGATTTGTAAAAAGCTCAAAGCACCTTTTTTTCTAAATTGATTAAAATGAGTTATTTGGGTTTTTAATTTAAATTTGTGTTTATATGTCAAATAATTATTTATGCAAGTTAAAAGTATTTTTTCAATTTTATTTCTTTCTTTTATGATTTTATTTTCGCGTTTAAAATTTATTATTAAGTCATTAAGATTTGTAATTTTTAAATTAACATATTTCTTTATTTTTTCTTTGTTTTGGAGTTTAGGGTCTGAAACACTCATATTTGTTTATGTCGTCTTTTTCAATTAAATACTTTTCTATTTATTATAATATAACATTTTCTTTTTTTATGAAAGAAAAAATTAAATTATCTTGTTTGGGGAATTTATGTTTGGAAGAGATTTTTCCTCCTTCTGAGTATGTTATTAAGAAAATTAATGATTCTGATGGTTCTTTTTTTCTACAAATTTTTTTAAGGGGTTGTTGCGAGGTTGATTCGAATGTCTGAAACACCTTCTACTGTGCCGCACTCTGAGCCAAGTTCTGGAAAGAGTGCGGTCCCTCGCATTTCTGCTACTAAAGCACATAGATTAAGATGTTTTGATTGTGTTTGTGGTAATAGGGCGGAAATACGTGCGTGCAGCAGTACTCAGTGTCGTTCTTGGATATTTCGACTTGGTTATCCTTATTCGAAAAAACAAGAAGGAAACCCTTTCCTGGATAAGAGTTTATTCGTAGGATTGGAAAATATGTCTGCTACTGAGTTCATAAAACACATTAAATCATTAAATATTAATTCTAAATAATTTTTTTTAGTTATTTCTTTTATTATTATTTATTATTTTATTATTATATTCTATTATGTTATATTTTGTATTAAAGTATTTTTAGGATTATCCTTTACTTGATATACCTAAAGATAATCTTAAAGATAGTATAGAAACAACTTTTTTTGAACTCAGTTTGACCTCTTAAAATTTCAGTTACGCCACCCTTCCAAAAGAAAGGACTTTTTTTAGGTATTGATTTTTTTTAAAACCCCAATCCATTAAACTGTCTGTTACCCATTTTAAAAAAATAAAAGTTGTTGCGCTATTAGAAATTAATTTTGGTGATCATACCTATTATTGTTTATTGGTTTAATTGTTTAAATTAGTTATATTGCACCAAAAAAGAAAAAGTATATAATCCATAAAAACTAGCTATTATTACTACTATGGTTAAACGTAAATATACTGATAATGAATTATTAGATTATTTAATTATTTTCTATAAAGAACAGGGAAGAGTTCCTAAATCTAGAGATTTTGGAAAAGGTCTTCCGGGTAGATTAACATATTCAAATAGATTTGGATCGTGGAATAAGGCTTTGCAGAAAGCTGGATTAAATATCATTTCTGTAAGAAAAATTGGAAAAAAAGTAACTGATGAATATATAATCAATAGCGTTAGAGAGAAATATAATAAAACTGGAAAAAGTCCAGATGCCAAAGACTTTTCAAGTATGTATGCTCAAAGATTTGGTACGTGGAATAATCTTCTAAGGAAAGCAGGGATTCCTCTTAGCAGAAGACAGGATTACTCAAATAATGAACTTTTGGATATTTTAAAGCAAGTATCAGAAAAATTAGGACGCACGCCTAAAGTAAATGAATTTGATAAGCTTGATGAGAGTTATCCTAAATCAATATTGTATCATCGACGATTTGGAAGTTGGAATAACGCTATTAAAAAAGCTGGTTTGGATATAACAAAAGAGATGAAATATACAAAAAAAATGATAATAAGTTCTCTTCATGATTTTAAAAAATTACATTCTAGAGTTCCAAAAGCACTGGATTTTTCAACAGGTAAACCTGAATATGTGATAGTCAAAAGAATTTTGCAAGTAAATACTTGGCATGAAGTTTTAGAAAAAGCAGGTTTTAAAAAAAGTGAATGGGCTAATAAGAATAGTCTTCCCTTTAAATGGGAACGTTTTGTTCAAGAAGCAGTAAAAGAATTGTATCCTGATGCTATAGTTAAGAAAAAGTTTGTTATTGATGATAAATTGCTAATCCCTGATAATTATATTCCTTCTTTAGACTTAATTATTGATGCTAAACTTTCTGATTATCATATTAAGAACAGAAGTGACAAGCAATGTGAGCAATATTTAAAGATAACAGAAAACATATCTTTTTGGTGTTTACAAAAAAATAAGAAACAGCAAAAACTTCCAGTCAAATATGTTTATGCTAAGGAGATTCATGATATTCTATTGAAGAATGGGTGTGACTTGCTTGCGAAAAGATGTATGTCATTTATTAAGATGGAGGATGATGAACTAAGAAAAGAGATTGGTTTGTGGACTAAAAAAGATTTAATTGCTGAATTGTACAGATTCAAAAAAGAATTTAGTAAACTACCTTCTGCAACTACATTAGATAAAGCTAAAGGTTATCCATCAGCAAACACATATACTAGGATTTTTGGTTTTTCTTTGGCTAAATTAAAAAAAAAATTGGGTCATAGTGAATCAAAGTATGTCAAGAAATATTGTGATAAACAAGAGATTCGAGATTTAATAATTCGGTTCTGTTCCAAACATGGGAGAAAACCATATGTCAAAGAGTTTAAGCGGGAATATGGTCTTCCTAGTACAAATACTATTATAAGAAAATTTGGATCATTAAGTGAATGTTGGAAATATTGTAAATTAGATTAAAAAGTAGGGTGTGCTCATTGAGTTTTATATTGTCTCAAATGATATTGGAACTAAAACTAATAAAGTTTCCATTACCCATTGGACTTTCTTGTGTGAACCTTATATATTATGATTTCTTAATGGCTTAAATGGCGATGCGTGCAAAATTTGAGTTTACAAAAGAAGAATTAAAAGAACGAATACGATTGATGGAAGAGTTTTTAGCTCCTTTGATGAATTGGGAGGATAGTGCTCGTTTTTTTGTTGATAGTGATAAGTATCCGCAAATACCTTGGTTATATGAATATTATGTTTTACTTAAGAAAAAACAATTTCAAACTAGGAAATTGAAAGATTATGAAGAGATAAAACTTATTTAATTTTTTTTAAAAAGATTTTTATAAAATAAAATTAATCATAAAATGATGAAACGTTTTAGGTGTAGGCTTGGATTGCATATTTGGGAAAAATATATGGGCCCTCAGACAGTGGGCACTAAAATAAAACAAAAATATATTTGTACATATTGTAGGACTATAAAAGATGTATTCTGGTGAGTCAGTCTTTAATCACATACAATAATTTTATGTTTTAAATGCTGGTTCTCAAAGCAGGATTATTAAATGTCAGTTCACGAAGCTGAAACTTTGGCACCTTTTGATCTATTACATCTCCAGCACAAAGTTTGCAAATTATCTTCAGCTGTAATCCCTCCTTTTGAAACTGGATGTATGTGATCAATTTCTAATAATAAGTTTTTTTCATCATTGGTTGATAAATTACAAAGTTTACATGTATAATGATCTCTAATTTTAATTTTTTCTCTTAATTTAGATGTCATTAATGCTCTTTGCCCTACAACGCTTTTTTTGTACTTGATCAGATCTTTCAAATAAATGACTAACTTATTCAAATTTTCAATGTTCAATTTAATATCATATTTCATCGAACTATTTCCCCCTGCGGATACATATTGGAATGTATAAGTTGGAAAGTACAAATCACTAAGATCAATTTCTTCAAATCCTAGCTCTTTTATTAATCGGTTTTTACTAAAAGTGTTTATTATCCCAGGGATAGAATTTTTTATATTGCTAAGACTTGAATCTCGTTGATTTAACAACAAAGTTTTACCTTCCTCCGCTGCGGAAAAGTTGTTAAGTACAGTTTCAAATTGAGTTAATGATTCATCTGTTTTTTTTATGTCAAAATATTTACACATATATTTAAGTGGTTGATTACCTGCATTTTTACAGACAGAAGCTGAGCAGTTATGAACCTGAGTGTTTTTTACTTCGCTAGACCATTCTTTTCTTTTAAAATTGTGGTTACTAGCATCTTTCATTAAACCTTCCCCATAATCATATGATTTTATGTTTACATATGAACCTTTTAATTCTTCAATATGGTGATTTAATTCATTACAATCATCTATGTGCGTTTGAATACTTTGTTTTATATTTTTGAATTTTTCACTTGAAAAATATATGTGTTCATAAATTTTAAAAATCAAAAACAGGCCGACCAGTATTGCTAACACAATAACAATTGGTCCTGCAAAAGTTTTAAGTAACGATATAATGCCTGAAATAATAATTACGATGACTCCTATTACAATTAATATGATATTTAACTCCTTATTTTTTGCCATTAAATTAAACTAATAACTGTAGATTATAAAATTTACTAATTTATTCGCAAACTATGTGTTGAAGAATTAAAAAACAAGCTAAATTGGTAATTAAATACTATCATATAATAAAAGATAAAATCCCTTAAGTATTAAGATCTTAAATTTCAAAAAACCGATTTTCCTGAGTGCTATGTACATATGGTAGTTTAAATTGTAAAATAAATTTATTTAGGGTGGGCTTTTAGTCCTTCGGGCATTTCAGTCTCTGTTATAGGGATATTATCGGGCGAGAAAAATTAAACTAATTTATTTAATTCATTGATTATCCAAATCATTCCTTCTGTGTCTAAACAGCAGTATCTGAGTAGGTTTTCTCTTAGGTTTGGATCGGGAGTATTATTTTTTATGTGGCTATTGAAATATTGCACTGATGCTTCTGCTCCATTATTAATTTCTAAATTATCGTATCCTTTTCCAGTTATTGCAGGCATTACTTTTTTGATTGAATAACGACCTTTCTGGGTGGGACAGTAATAATGAAATCCTTGAAAAGGGGTTGCTAAATCAACAATTCTTCCTAAAACTTTGTTAATCCATTCAGCATGGTTAGAAAAGTCTTCTGCCAATTTGGTCAAAACCATAATCTCAAAAGATTTGTTAAAAACTACGACTGAACCAGTTCCTTCAATTTGGCTTTCTAACTGTTCTAATAATTTAAAACGCGGATCTTCTTTTCCATCTGCAAGATATTCAAAGTGTTCTATTTTTCCATCTTTATGTTGGATGTGTAAGCTATATTGGAATGGAATCTTTTGATATGGTCTAGATTTATCATAAATGGGAACTGCAGTATCAAATGTCTCAAAGTCAAAATGATATAAAGGAAATACTAAAGTATTCATAAAATGTTTAAGGTGTTCTTTAGAAATCTGCACTTTCTTTTCAACTGCTGCTTTTCTAATAACTTCATCTTTAGGTTTAAGAATTGTATCTTTAGGAACATCATTAATATCTTGAATGCCTTCTTCAAACAATTTCCAATATTGTCTCCAATTTGTTAATTGAGTTACATTATTACTTGGAAGAGTTCCCCAACACTCAGATTTTAGAGGACACTCATAAGGATTATTACATCCTTTAGATATTGTCATTTCAGGAGCTTTTTCTTGTTGCATTATATAAAGATATTTATCTATATTAGTCTCAATATCATCAATTAATCCAACTTGTTCTGTAACTTCTTTTTTAAAAACAATTTCTTCAGGATTAATCTTTCCATGTTTAACAAACGCTTTATTTAGAAATAGAACAAAACATTTGTTTATTTTAATACCTGTTTTTTCAATTAAAAACTTTTGAAAAGCTAAGTCAGTAATATGTTGTGGTTTAACTGAGGTAGTGGATTTAATTTCATATAAATTCCAACCATTATCAGTAAATTTAAGAACATCTGATCTTACAAATAAATTATCCTCTTTAAAACCTGCTTCAATAATGGTTTTATTTTTAGTAACTAATCTTTTGGTACTATCCAAATTACCTAGAAAATCAAGTTTACTTAAATTAACACCTTCTGGAAATAGCTTTCGAGCAACATTTTCAAACTCAAAACCTTGATCAAATCTATGTTGGTCTGCTACAGACACTTCAGGCAATAGTTTCTTATTTGCGTGCCAAAGTAATCTGGGGCACTGAGTTCCGTTTAAGTATTTGGATTTAGTAAGCAGAGACATTTTATGATTTTTTAAGTAATTTTAACATTCTTTCACTAAATTTCCAATCAAGAACTTTTAGGGTATATGTGTCAAAATAATCTAATTCTACAACTAAAATTCCCTCATCAGTATATAGTTTTCTTAATTTATCGTTTGATTTATCTGTTAAACGAGTGGTTAAATAATTTAAGTATATGTCATATTCTGGAAGATAGAAATCCATAGTTATTTTTTTATGATTAATTTTTATTATTTTTGGATACACATATTTTATTTCATGTTTTGTTAAATACCACGCAATGTCTTTATGTTTTTTTGATTTAAATTCATGCTTGATATCGGGCAGGGTGATAAAATAGTGTCTTTTAACTTCTTTAGCTAAGAATAATGTTGAAAATATTAAACAAAGAGCGCCGAAGCTTTTTCTACCTATGCAAATATTTGGAATAATTATTAGAATTATGCTAAAAATAACAAATATTGCAGGTACAATTACAGTTGAATTAAGCCAATTTTTTAGTTTTATCATTTTTATTATGATGATGCGCCCATAAAGGGCTACAGAAAGTATGAGCGCCCTCGGCCAGGTTTGAACTGGCGACCTTGCGGTTAACAGCTTCGTGATCTTATTTTATTCTAAGATTCGCACGCTCCACCGCTAAGCTACGAGGGCATTTTGCAGGTATTTGGAATTAAACAACTGCTCTAATTAGCTTGAATAAAATTTGGGCTTCTTTATAAAGGTTTCTGTACTTTTTGGAACGCATTTATAAGATAAAATGCAAGTACAAACTATTTGATTATTGGGCTGAGGTCACAATACTTGAATATCTGCGGGAGGTATTTTGTGCTGGACTCGTAAATTATACCATTTATTTTTTTCAAAAAAAGGTTTGTATGTTTTTAAACCTGCTTCTTTTACTATTCTTTGAAAATGTTTGAAACTTCCAAAAGGAGATTTAATATTTGAAGTTGTTCCAAGTTTGTTTTGAAAAATTGCAGTTTCAAAACATTTTGCAGAACCCTTAACAAATAACACTTTTATTTTGTGGTCTCCTTTTGCAAGAGTCCAATCATGAAGATTGGTGATAAATTTCCATCTAACCAAAAATGGGAGCTTTGGTTTTCTTTTGATGATATCTTCAGTTATTTTTTGCACTGTTGAGACTAGTGCACCACCATTGCCTCGCATCAATTTTTGATAATACTTAACTTCTTTTGGGTAAGGTGTGAAATCAATATATTTTTTTTCCATATCTTCGAGTGTTACTTTTATTATGTGATCAGTTGTTACTAATTCTTTGCGACCCCAATCTTGTGTGTGATTAAAGTTGTGAGTTCTTTCAAGCCAAGCTAGAATTCTGAATAATTTTTTTATTTTTCTGTTGCTAGATTTGTACGGATTATTATTTGGGTCAATACCTTGTTTTTTAATTGAATCTGAGTATTCTTGAGAAAATACTCTGTACAGTTTTTGATTATCAATATGTTTCTTCCAGTACTTAAAGAGTGAGTTCATTTTATTTGTTGGAATTTTATAAGTTATTTAGCATGATGCTTAAAAAACTTGTAAGTATTGCAACTACAAAAAACACACTGTAGGATACTGCCATATCTGATACTATCACATTAGTTGATTGAGTTGGGTGTCTTTGTACGTATAAACTTCCAGTTGGTAGTCCAAATAAAAATATCAAACTGCTAATCACTAAAAAGAATTTTGTGGACGAGGTACTTGCGAATAATAAAAATCCTAGTAGTACATAAGTTAATTGTATGACTAGTGGATTTCGTACTAAGTAGTCTGCTCCAAATGCGAGTGGGAAAAAAACTAATAATCCAAACATCCAGTGAAGTCCGAAAAAATAAGATGTAGAACAAACAATTGCACTTAATAGTGCTGCTTGAAACATTTCTATATATTTTTTCCCAGGGTCTAATTCTTCTTTTGCGATTTTGCCAAGTGCGACTCCGCAATAAATTCCTAAGAAAACTATGAGTGCTACAAAGTAATATGTTGCTAATCCAATCATTTTAGTATTCCTCTTTTCCAATTATTATGTCCCCATTGAATTATTAAGTCAACACCTAATTTTTCAAGTTCGAGGGGAACATCGCATGCTCCAAAGCAGCTTCCTGCCCATATAATTATTTTTGCTTTTGTTTTTTCTTGTAAAAAATCTGTAATTTCTTTAGCTTGAGTTTTAAGTCCATCTGGGAGTTGTACGCATACAAGTTTTGCATTTTCTTGCTTTATCTCTTCAACTGCGGTGTTAAGCTCTAATTCGTACTTCATCTTACTGGTAGATTAACTTTTATTTATAAAATTTACTCATAAATAAATAGAATTAGTAAATAAAAAATAATTTAGTCGTCATCATCGTTTCTTTCGAATTCATCGACAATTTCTTCTTCTTCATCAAAATCAGGGAAATCTTCATCTGATGTTAGGAATACTTCATCCATTTCCATTGAGTTTAAGTCTTTTTTGTTTAAAAACTCTTTCAATGTTTTGCTGTGCATTTTTATTCTTTCGACAGCATCGTCTGAATAATCCCAATCTTCTGTGTCAGCCATTTTTTTGCCCTCCTTCTATTTAACAAATTTTGACCATTCGCTAGGTTTTGTTGTTGCGTATAACATGATGAGTCTTGACGCACTATCATAATTTTTTTTGTTAAAACAGTGTGTTTCATCAATTAATCTTTGTCCAGTTTTTGCTAAATCAATTTCGTGATCGTTTAATAATTCTGTTAGTAATTCTATTCTGTAAAATAATTCTGATGTGAATCTATCTGTTGGTTTTCTATATGAATCATCTGACCAATGGTTTTGCATTCGTCCCATGTATGTTAGAAGTTTTGTTTGCAATGTGTCTTTGTGTGTCATATCTGTTGGTGTTTTTAATTTGAATTCAGGTATGTTTACTTTGGGTTTTTCTAATTCGTATGTTTTTTCAATATCATTTACTGCATACATAAAAACTTGATATGTTGCACGTCTAAATCTTTCATGATTAATTCCCTTATCTAATATTTGCATTTCTTCTGCAATGTCTCCCGTATTTGTAAAATAACTTGGGCGAGGACTGTCTGATAAGGGGTGTTGATCTGGTTTTGATTCTAGAATTGCTGATAGTATTTCAATTTTATATCTAAGAGTAGTTGAATTTTTTACAGCATCAGTTTGTCCTTCAAGTGTTTTTAATTCTTCAACTCGTCTCGCTTCATATTTTCTAAGGGTTTGATCTAAAAACCATAATCTTGTTTTATCAGTTGTATCAACTGCAATTGTTACTGGAGTTACTTGTTCAACAACTAATTTTTCCAATACTGTTTTTTTTGGTTTGTCTTGTTTGACTTCAGAATCAACCGCATTCTCGGGAGGTATTTTTACTACTGGTATTTCTTGAGTAACTCTTGTATGGAGTGCAACATCAACTACTGGGTTTACTTCTGCATCTGGAATTGGACTTAATTCTTTAGGCACAACTACTTCTTCTGGTGCTGCTAATTCCGCAAGTTCTGCATCTAATCTTTTTCCTTGTCCAAATGTGCTTCGAACATTTGCCCATCTTTGTCGTAGTGAAGGCCTATTTGATTTATCTTGATCAGTTCCTTCTGCAAGTTCTGCTTTTAGTTCTCTTTTTTGTCTCCAATATCTGTGCCATCTACTTTCTTTGGGTTTTGGAGTGACCTCTTTTTTTGGATCTTGTAATTGTACTGGTGTTAAGTCTGCATGATTTGCAGGATTATAAACTCCTTCATCCATTTCTCTTACGACTAATTCTGGATTTTCTGCAAGTGCTCGAATGTGTGCGGGATCATTTTCTCGTCCCATCCATCCGTCAATTAATGCTTTATCAGAATCGACTGGATCGACAATTTCAACGCCCTCTGTTGTTGGTTTTGCAGTTGTCCAATCTTGAACTATTCCTGCTAAGTCTGGTTCTACAGAATCAGGTAATTCTACGGTTTCATCATCAATAAGTTCTGGATTTCTTCTCGCTTGCCAAGCATTGTATGCTCTTCGCCCAAACCAAGGTTTTTTTTCTGCAGGGGTTTCATTGACGATTTGTGGTTCGATAGCAACTGCTTCTACTTGTACGGGTTCGTCAAATATGATTGGTGCGGGTTCTTCGACTACGGGCACTGGTTCTTCGACGACTTGTACTGGTTCTTTAACTATTGGTGCAGGTTGATCATATTTTGGTTCAACCATTGCTGCAACTGGAACTTCAAGAGCGGGATCTGGTGTAATTTCTTTTACAGGTTTTTCTGAAGGAGTGCTTAGCCATTGTTGTTCAACATCTCCGCCCCAGTTTTGAGGGTTTGAAACTTCTTCTGCGGGCACAACTGCTTGTGCTGGTGCAGGTTTTTCAATAACAATATCTTCGCCAACAACATCTACTGGTTGATAGGTTCGATCAATTGCAGGGGGAGTTTGAAGTACTATTGGTTCTAAATCTTCTGAAACGTGAGCGGGAGAATAATCAAATCCTACATGTGTTACATCTAGAGGTGAATCTTGCGGGGTTACATGTCCGAGCATTACATCTGTAAGTGATACTAAATCATCTAGTTCTGTAGGGTTATATTCGAATGTACGTGCGGTGTTTTTTGGTTTTCTTTTTTTAGCCATTTTTTTTATCTTTTTGTTTGATTTATTTTTCCAGATTTAATTCCTGTCGGGGATAAAGTAAGTCCGATTTCAAAATCTCCTTGCGGGGTGATTGTTTGGTCGGTTAATAAATGAAACATGATTGATTGGTATTTTTGTGTTGTGCTTCCATAAATTTCTCGTCCAGCAGGAGTTAAACTTGGAAGACCTTGAGCATTAACTGTTAAGTATTCTGCTCGTTCTGCAGAGTTTAGTGTGGGATCAATGATTCTTCGAAGTACTATTGCTTCAGAAATTAAATCCCTATAATCGCTCATTGTTTTAATTATGCTGAATTGATCAGGTGTTTTATTTGTTTGGAATGGAATTTGATATGCTTGTTCGCCTAAATTAGTTTCAGTAGCGAGAGGCTTTTCATAAATATCCACTTCTGCTTTTAATTTATCGTCGATAGTAATTTTTAATAGATAGTTTCCTTCTTCATCAGTTGCGATGCTGGTTTGACCAACAATTTGGCTTGCGCATTGTCTAAGTACTGATCCATAAACTCTTTCGCCTTCAGTTGTTAGATTTGTGCCATCTTCAATATATTTTTTTTGTTCATCAGAACTTAAGTTAGGTAATAGAATTAAATTTAGTGCTAATTGTTTAGATTCTGCATGTAAGAATGATTGGGTTTCTTCAACAAATTTTGCACTTGCAAGTTCAGTTAATTCATTTTCGTGATCTGCCAAATATTTTTTTGCTTGGTTGGATGTTTTTATTTTACGTCCAGCTTTTGCAAGTATTTCATCTTGTGCTTTTTGTTGTGCATCTTTTAATAATAAAACTAATCGTGAATCGCTTGCATCATAGTCTGCAATGTAAACTCCAGGTTGTATGCTAATTTTATCTGGTCGATTGATTAATTCTTGAACAAAGCCGGAACTTCCATCTGGATTGACTGTATAAACTAAATTTGTTTGTCCTCCAATTTTTAATGGGTCAAGTGATGCTAATAATGATTGTGTTTGTTTTGCAGTTGTTTCAATCGCATCTCGTCGTAAAATGAATTCTCCTAGAGCAGTATATTCTGGTTCGATTAATGTGTTTGAATTATCGTTTCCGTCTTCTGGATCATTTTGTCCTTCAACTGGTTTGTAGAACCATTCAAAAAGTCCTGCATCAGAAATTGCACCCATCCAAATTGCTTGTGCGAATTTAATTCCTTCTGTATAATATTTTGCTTCGACATATTTTTGTCGTGCTTGATCTATTTGTAATTGGGATGCACCATCCGCAACTTTAAATTCTGTTGGATCTATATTTAGGTCTAGTCTATAAAGTCCTTCTGATAAATTGATATCATTAGATAACACTCTTTGAATTACTGTTGATAATTGTTCTCCTCTAACAATTGCATCACCTAAACTGTTTGACAACATAATTTGATCTGCAAATGTTTCGCTAATGATGTCGCGAAGTTGATCGTATGAATTTGATTGAGTTACTAATTGTGATATTTGTTTTCCGAGTGGTTCTAAAATTGTTTGTGCAGTTTCTTCAATTATTTTCTCTATTGGTTTTGGTTCTGGTCGGTACTCTGTTTTTGTTGCCAGATCAGAAACTATTTGTTGGAGTATTAGTGGACTTAGTGGGTGTGGTGTTTTCACTAAATCTTCAATTTCAGTTACTGCGCGAGCATAAGTTTTATCTGCTAAATCTTTAATTTCTAATTCTGATAAGTATTCTGGCATTTGTTGTCTTGCAAGTTCTAGTTCGTCAGTAATTATTCTTTTGTATAAGTCAAGAGCAAGATGTTTTTGTTGATTAATTTGTGTTTGTAAAACAAATCCTGCAGCAAGTTTAGAACTATCTTCTTGAGACATGAATTGGGGATTTGCAGTTGCAGCTTCGCCAAATATTCTCAGCATCGCAGGACCAAATGCATCTTCTCCTAGTTCGTACATTCCAGAACTTAAATCTTGATAAATTAATCTTGCAACATCTGCTTTGTCTATTTGATCATCAATTGCAAGTGTTGTTTGGTGAATTGTAGTTAAGTGTTCATAAATTGGTAATTCGCCAAATAATCTTAGCGCAATTCGTGCAACATCTCCTGTTTCATAATTTTCGAATAATGGTTCATCAGAAGTGGTTTTTCTTTCGCGGGTAATTGCATTTTGTAATGCGTCGAATAATTGTGATTTATTAAGTGGAGTTCCTTTTTTAGCTAATTCTAAACTTAAGTCATAATCTCCTAAATTTACGATATTTGCACTTAAATCGGATTTTCGCTCAGGAGTTAGATCTTCCCAGAATTCAAGGGCAGTATCGATAGTTTTTCGTTCGCAATGAGCTAAATCTGCGTATTTGAGTACGTTTCTAGGTTCTACTGCGCTCGGATCAAGGCCCATAAATCTAGCAAACCGTTTTTCATCTGCTAATGGATCTGCAGGATCTATTCTATTCTTCTTCCAGTTAAATAAAGCCATTTTAGTCTTAAATTTACTCTGTGATTTAGATTATGTCAGTAACTCACTCAACACAAATTTGTTACTATCAAAAAATGGTTATTTTGCATTATTTAAATCTTTCGTTTTTTGCTTGATTCATTTATAAATGAAAATTGGAGTATATAACTATATTAGCTGGTTTATGTGGGCTAATTAAGTAAATTGTGTAATTGAATTTAGTAATTTATGCTTGTGTTTGCAAGAATTTGATTTATTAATTTAATTCAAATAAAAAATAAGAATTTGTTGATAAATTAGTATTGATAATAGTTAAATTGTACTCAAAAATTGTGTGCAATTATCCTTCGCGTTTAACCAAAACTAAAATTCGAATAAGAATTCCAACTACAAAACAAACAACGGCTGCAATTGCAAAACTATCTGTTAATAATTGTTGATTCCAAAAGAAAAATCCGATTGATCCAATAAGTAGTATGAATGCGACAGTCATTAAAAAGTTTGCAAAGAAAAATAGTGCTGAATAGTTCTTCTTTCCGTTTTTTGCTTTAACTTCATTTTTTAAAATTGTTTTCAGTTCTTCTTTTCGTCTCATTTGCGCTTGCTTTCTTGAACTTACTTTTTTAACTGGAGAAGGTTTTACTTTTTTTAGTTTCATTCCTGAATTTTGTATTTGTTCTTTTAACATTTCTACTTCTTCGTTTAACTTTTCAAACTTGTCTTCTTCTACAAAATTATCTTGAATTTTTACTAGGTGATATTTTAATTTTTTATTCATATTTTTAAGTTCTTTATATGATAAGACTTCATCTTTTACTGTGTTTATTTTTTTTCTAAGTCTTTCAATTTCGTCTCGTGTATCTCGGATATCTCTATTTAATTCTTCTTGAGTTGATCTTTCATTAATTTGATTTTCAAGATCAGTTCTAAGTTCTACAACATCTTGAGAAACATCTTTAATTCCATGTTCAACATCAGAAATTTCTTTTCGTAAATTTTTCTCAGAATCTAAAAAGTCTGTTTTACGTAAAAAATGTTTTTTAATTGTTTTATCTTGTTCAAAAGCTTTGTCCACTTCTCTTTTCATAATGTCAAATTCTGTATTAATATCTTCAATTAAGTTTTCTGCTTCATCTTTTGATAATAATGTGTCATGTGTTTGGGTAATACTTGTTATCTCTTCACGAATTTCTTTAATATCTTTTCCGACTGAACTAAATTTAGAAGTTAAATCTTTTTGTTTTGCAAATTTTGCATGATCCTTTTTTAAATTTTCAACGGTTTCTTTTACAACATCAAATTCGGAGTTGATATCATCAACTAATTCTTCTGCTTGTTTGACACTTACTTTTTCTTTTATTCGTTTTTCAATCTTTTTAAGTCCAGTTCGTAGATCTTCTGCTTGATTGTTTAGCATTAAAGTTCTTTTGTCAAGTTCTCCACGAGTTATAGTATTTTTGATATTTCTAATCTGATCAATATTTTCTTTTACTTTATCAAATTCGTCATTAATGTCTTGAACAAGTTTTTTGAGTTGTTTTTCTGATGCACTTTTATCTTTTAAGTCTTCTAAATCTTGTCTAACTTTTTCAAATTCATTTTCCCATAAACTTGCTTGTTGGTCAAAATCTGATTCGGCAAGACTTTTAGAATCGAGTTCAATTACTTTTTTATCAAGGTCCCATAATTTTTTTAGGTTTTCATTGATTTCTGCAATTTTAATTTTTAAGATATTAAACTTATCTACTGTTACAAAATCTTCTCGCATTCCTTTTATGAGTGATTTAATTTCATTAGTAGAAGTTAGTTGTTGGGTTTGTGTTTCTTGCAAGTAGCGCATGTCTTTTTTTATATTTCCAAATGAGTTGCTTAATACTCCATCAAGCTCTCTGAAATCTCTGACTTTCGTAACACTTGTGTATGTTAAAGAGTCTTCTACGCTGTGCTTTTTACGGCTTTTCGCCTGCTTTTTTCCACCCACCATTATTCACTTTTGGAAAGAAATTTCCTATATAAACTTTTCTGTAGTAAAAATATAGTGATAGTCTAAAAGAAGTAGTTTTGACGTCGTACTTTGTGGATGACACTGTTTGTTTTAAAAACAAATAATTGATTTTTTGTTGTCTCTTCATTAAGACAATTTATTTTAAGTTTTATTTAGTTTCTTGATTTTTAATGTGGTCTTTCGATAATTGTTGGGCGTTTTGCTTTTTGTTCTGTTTTTTAATATTTTTCACAGGCATTCTCCAAAATTTTTTACAAGTTAAACAATAATAAATTAATTTTCCTGATCCGAAACGTACTCGCAAATTTTTCCCTGGAACTAAGAATGAATAGCAGTGTTTACAAAATCTTCTTTTAAAAACGGATGCGAGTTTCACTTTATATTTCATTGAAATTTTTCGAGCTAAAATAACATATCTGTTTGCAAGCGTTTGACTTTCGTTATGCATTTCATCTGCTTCGTTAAATAAAATATTTATTCGCTCATTAGCAATTGCTCTATGTTTATCTGGTTTTTTTCGGTGTTTTTTTTGTCTGCGTTTGCCCTGTGTTTTTTGTTGTCTTGTTTGTTGTTTTGTTTGTGGGCTTTTGATTTTTTTATTGGAATCTATTTTTGATTGTTTATTCAAAACTTTTTTTTTATGTTCTGCTTGCATAACTAGGTCTAATTTAGAATTCTATAAAAATGTTTGTTATGTGCTAAGCTAATTTTTTATCAATTTAATGAATAATTATCATCAATTTATTGCACATTTCTTTTTTCATAGCTTGCAACAAGATTGCCCGTAGAATCATCTGTTTCAAGAATTGCAAATTCTCCACGTCCTGCCATTCCAGGAGTTATATACATTGTATTTGATACGTCTCCTTCAACTAAATCTTCTCCTGAGTGATTTATTGCGCTTGTTTTTCTGTGTAAGTGGCCTGAACAAACTAGGGGTATTCCAGTTTTTTTAATGAGCATTCTTGTTTGCATACTTCCTTGTCCAATCATTTGATGTAATTCATAAAAATCTCGTTCTTCATCAGTTATTCCATCTGCTTCAAGGGGATTTTCAACTATTTCATAATCTGTGCCTACGAGAGAATCAGTTCCATTTCTGTATCCTTGTTCTGGCGGTTGGTGTGTAAACAAAATTGTTTTACTAGTATCAATACTTTGTTCTTTTAGCATTCGTTCAATTTGTTTTGTGCTTGTAACATAGCATTCGCGACCATCAATTTTTTTAAGCCCGGTTTTTCCATTTGCAACTAAAAAATCATCATCCATGCCTTCGGTTCCTGGAACAAATACAAAACTTATTCCATTTATTCTAAATATGTGTTGTAGTGCCGCATCATAAAAATTATCATATCTTTGACAAACTACCTCTGAGGCGCGAACCCATGCCTGGTATCCTTCATGATTTCCTGCAGTGGAATAAAATGGAATTCCAGTTTCACAAAATATTTGTTGAACCCTAATTAGTCTTTCAGAATTTGTTGGAATTTCTATAGCGTCACCTAGACTAACTATTGCATCAACATCTTCGCCTTTTAATGCTTCTGCAATTTTTCTCTCAAACCCGCCTTCGTGGTTGTCAGATATTAGTCCAATTCGCATAGAGTCTCAACACAACATTTTTGCTAATTTGTCTAAATTTATTGTTTGATAAACTTCGCAATTTATCGCTGCCGCAATACGCAGTCATTCTTTTTAAAGTTTACGGTTTTGTTTTTTATTGAAATAAGAATTAATTTATATTTCTGATTTAAACACTTTTTTATTTTATTTAAAATCAAACTTATTTTAAGTTTTTTTAATTATTTTTGCCGTCAAGAATTAATGTTTTTTTTTCTAAAAAATGGATTTTTTAACGAAAAGTATTTAAACGCCACTCATCATTATATCAATAATCTATACTTTTTATATTTACAAAAGGGGAAAATTGTTATTTAAAAAAAGGGTGCATATAATATGAAGAAAGCAATATGTCTAGTTTTATTTCTAATAATGTTTATTTTGTCAACGTTTATAGTTTCCAGTGATGATTATGATGAGCTTGGGCTACAAACAATGCCTGGTGGGCTGATCGAACCGGGCGAAAACATAACTGTATCAGGTTATGCGAAAAATGTGGTTGGTAGTACGTCAACACCAATAACTGGCAGGAATGTTTCAGTTCAGATTTTTGATCCGTCTGGAACTTCTTATGACCTTGGTAATATTCTTTTAAATTCAGATGGTGAATTTACTGCACCTAAATTCGGTAACACATCTGAATCTGGAAAATATTCAATCTCAGTTATGCTTTTTAATTCAAATCCCTTAATTCCTCCAACATTAAGTTATGCTTTCTTTGATGTTGAACCGAAAAGACAATATTTACTTTATACTGATAGTTCTGAATATTCACTGGGTGATACGGTAACGATTACTGTAAAAGCGTATGACTTGGAGTTAAATGGTTCAAAAACTTCTTTAGCATCTGAAATTATTCCTCTTAAAATTTTCTTTAATAATGGTGAATCAGGAAGTGAAGTTTATTCAAATATGGCTCTAGTCTTAAATGAGAATGGGACTGCTTCTGAAACTTATACTATTCCTGAAGATAGCACAGGTTATGGTTTTTATACTGTTAGTGTTAAAAATGGATATGCTCAAGCAATGTTTGAGGTAAGTTCGTTTGATTTTGATATTTCTCTTTTTGATGAAACTGGTTCTGAAACTAAAAAATTCTCATCAGAAAATAATCTTAGTTTAGATGTTAGTGTAACTCAAAAAAGTGGAGATCTGGTATCTCCTGTTTCTGGCGCAACCGTAACTGCAATTATTAAAAAAAATAATGAAGATGATGCAGGAACTGCAGTTTATACTTTTAGTAATTTTGCAGAAGTAAGCGGTGCTTATTCTTCCCAATCATATGATTTATCTGATTTATCTAGTGGAGAATATTATGTTGAAGTATCTGTAACAAAATCAGGTAAAAAAATTAAAAATACTAAATATTTTAAAATTAAAACTCTAGATTTAGAACTCGAACCTTTATTTGATAATGAAGCAATTAATTCATTATTAAAAAATGATACTGCTGCAATTGGAATAAATGTGAGGGATTTAGCAACCGGAAAAGTTTATGCGTATAATGAATTAACTGATGCTTCAATTATTGAGTGTAACCAAGCAGAAATTGATTGTATGAATCTTTTGTCAGGTGAAGGTAATTTAATTACATCTACTGATCCTGATTTTATAGCTGCACTAAATTTCACAACTCCTCTTGAGTCTGGAGTATATCGTTTAAAAATTAGAGTAAATATTTCTAGTGAAGGTACAAACACTTATGTTGATGGTGTGATCTATGTAGAAGTAGATGATTTGGTTGCAACAGTATCTGTTGCAGATCGTTTTGCAAATTTAAAAGCAAATGTTATGGCTGGAGAGACAATGACATTTGATACTGAAGCCTGGCTTGCAAGTAATGCTGAAGCTTTAATTAATCAAGTTGAGATTATTTCTTGTGTTGATGATGATGGTGTTGATGTTACTGAAGAAATGATTAAATCTGAAGGAACAAGTGAAGGATCAGACATTGATGTTAACGCTCCTGCGGATGGTGGATGTTATACTTGTATTTTAGAAGTCACAACTGATAGTGGTATGTCATCAACTTCTGAGCAAATTTGTGTTGAAAAATATGATATTTGGGCAGATTCTAGAGGTGACGATGGTACTTGGCAATGGAGATTCCAATCAACTGGTAATGTTTATTTTCATGTTAATGTTATGAATGATGTTGGATATACTGTGCCTGCTGCAGATTTAACAATTGAAGTTTCTAAATTAACTAGTTTAACAACTGGTAAAACTTATCTAGATCCAATTTTTTCGGTTATGCCAAATACTTCTTCAGATGTTCCATTAGCTCAAGCAACATCTAAGGGTAGTGGAGTTCCTGTTGTAAAAATTCCTTTAGCCTCACTTAATCTTCCTTCGGGAATTTATCGTGCAGAATTTGATGTAACTGATGATGAAGGTACAGTTGAAACTGGCGATGCTTTTTTTCAAATTTCTAACTTGGATGTTTCTGTAACTCCTGCTAAAGTTAGTAATCCTTCTAGTTATTGGCCTTTTTTCAAACCAAGTTCTGGTTTTGTTCTAAATGTTTTAGCAACTGATTTTGAAGGTGTGCCAGTAGTTGATGGTTCAACAGTTAATGTTGACAAATTATTATTAATTTCAGGTGGTGCAACAGCGGTTTCTACTGATTTGTATGATGCAACTAGTAATATTACTGCAAGTGGTGCTGCACAAGTTACAGTTACCCCAAAACCTGGTAAGACTCTTCCATCTGGAATGTATCTTGCGTTTGTAAATGTTAATACTGGTTCGGTTTCAGAAACAAGAGAAGCTTGGTTAATGGTTAAAGCATTTCATTTAATTGTGAGCAATCCATTTTATCATGCTCCTGCAACTTCATTAAATATAATTGGTTTTGTTGTGGATCCGTCTTCAATGCAACCAAAATCAGGTGTTGGTATTACTTTTGATGGTTTTTATGATTCAAAACAAGCTAAATTAATTGACGATATTAATTTTCCTGATGCAACGTCAAATTCTGCAGGAATGTTTACTTTAGCAGTTAATTCATCTCCTGTTAAAGAGGGAGAATATATTTTTGGTGTTTCTGCTTTTGATAGTGTGAGTGGAACTCATGACACCTATGATGGATTTTTATTTATTAAAAATTATGCAAGTGTAGAGTGTGAGTTAGTTAATTCTGAACAAGTAGCAGTTGCGCCGGGCACATCTGTTGAGTATAAAATTACTGTTACAGATAAATTTGGTTCAGGTGTTGAAAATGTTGGTGTTGAAGTTTCTAAATTTACTAACACTGAATCTAATGTTGAATCAACGGCTCTTACAACTACTGCTGGAACTACTAATTCAAATGGTGTTGCAACGTTAACGTTTAAAGCGCCAAATAATATTGGTTATTATAGGCCGTTATTATCTGCAGACGATGTTGAACTTACTAGTCAAGAATATGCGTGGGGCATGATCCCTTGTGAATTTGCAGTTGCAAAAACTGATGTTGATGTAGAACTGTATGATGATTCAGGTTCTAGTTCTAAAGATTTTATGGCTGGTGAAAATATTACTGTTGGTTTTTTACTCTCTAATCCTAGTGGTGGGGCAGTAAGTATGAACGAACTTAAGTTGTTAAGCCATATGTGTGCTGGAGGAGATTGTTTGATTCCGACTGTGGCAGAAATGCTTGCAGGAACTGTAGAAGTAACTACTTTGCTTGGTGCAAAATTAACTTCAGTAACTCAAAATAAAAATTTAACTTTTACAGCGCCTACTAAACAAGGAGCTTATTCATTAAATATTCAAACAAAAGATTCTGATAATTCAATTGAAACAATATCTAAACAGTTTAAAGTTGTAGATCCAGTAAAAGCATTAGGTATAACCTATAATTTCTGGCAAGAACAAAATATGTTTAGTACATCAGATTCTGCAAAAATTAATTTTTCAAATTCTGGTCCTATAAAAATTAATGCAACAAGATTATTGGATATGGATGATGCATCTCAAGTAATTGCAGGATTTATGGGTAGTGAAGCTTCTTTTTCAGAAGGCACAAATATTTATTCATTTTCAGTTCCTAATAATTTACCTGGAAATTATGAAGTTGAATTGTGTGTTTATCCTGCATCAAGTACGTGTACTAATGATAGTGATATTAAATTGTTTAATTTTTATGTGGAGAGCGAATATTTTTCTTTAGCAAGACCATTTAATCCTGATGGTATGTATTTATCATCTGATTTAGTTGATCTTGAAATTGCGCTTGAAAATAAATCTGATGCGTTTCAATCATTATCATCAGAAGATATAACTCTTGTTAATGTTAAAAAAGATGGAACAATTGTTTCAAATTTTGCTATAGATTCAATTGCGGATTCATCGAATGTTGGTTGGGAATTAGTTTCATTAAACCATACTGGAGAAGTTAAAGGTTGGTATGATGCAACATTTAGAATTGATTATGCTGGTGGATCTTATGATGTTTTTGTAGGATTTAAAATTAAGTCTCAAGTATATAATCTTAATTTAATTGCTGCAGATGACGAAGTGGATACTTATCCTATTTACGGAGCTAATGAACAAATAACATTTAATGTTTCGATGGGTGATGTTTCTGAATCTGGAGAATTATATATTAGAGATAATCAAATGGGTGAATTCATGTCTGAGTTAGGGAATAATCCTTTTACTTTATCAAGTGGATTTGCTCAAGTTAATTTAGCAATACCTAACTTTGGAGATTATGATGCGGTAGCTTTTATTCCTAGTAAAGACGATCCTCAAAGAATCGAAGCGCATTATGGTTTTGGTATTAAATCTGGTTTTGATATTTTTTGGAACCATGAAAATATGAATGATCATATTGGTGTTGGTGAAGAAAATTTAACTCTTAATTTTACTGTTACTGATAATGATGGGAATCCTATGATTGCAGGAACTAAAGTTAATGTATCTATTATAGAGTATCATAACCCTATGAATTGGGATATGATTAATGATAGTGTAGGTATTACTGGAGAAGTAACTTTGCTTGATGGTGGAATTGGTGTTTTTGAATTTGACCCAACAGATACTGCTGGAGAATATGGTGTTGAAATCGAGTTTGAGATTGGTGCTAATATTATTCATAGGGGAACTTGGTTTAAAGCAACTGATGGCGAATTTCATGTTTTCACAAATAAACAATCTTATGCATCTGGTGAACTAGTAACTGTTATTGCTAAAGTAGAAAGTTCTAATGGTGCTCCAGTTTCAGGAGTTGATGTTGAGTTAGTTAATGTTTCATATTATGATGCAGCAGGAACTAAACAAGGAATTGCTTCTGAATTATTTGTTAGTTTAACAAATACTACTGATGAAGATGGTAGAGCAGAAACGCAATTTAATTTACCTCCTGGACTTAATACTAATTTTAATATTGAATTTAAACGAACAAGTCCTGAAGAATTTAGGTCATTTGATATTTCTAGTTCTGGTTATCAGGTAGAAATTTTTGAAGAGTCACATCCTCCTTACGCTGTGGGTGATATGTACATTGCAAAAATTAAAGTTATGAATGATGATGGAACTCCTGCAAATAATATTCCGATAACTTACACTGTTAAAAGTGAATTTAATGATTGGACTATTATTAATGATTCAATATCTCTTGGTAATACTAATAATGATGGCAAAGTTGATTTTAGTTATTTAATCCCTGATGATTTTATGGGATTTTATGATATAGAGTTTGACATTGGTGATGGCGCGCGTAAAGAATGGAGAGGATTTATGATCAGTCCATTTGATGTTATGATTGATTTACGTGGAGAAATAACTGGTGATGATAAAACTTATTGGGATTGGGAAATTCCTAGTGCTGCAGAAGTAGTTACGAGTATTACATTAAAAGATAGTTCAGGAAGTCCTATTCAAGATGCAGAAGTTTCAATTAAGGATGTTTTTAAAATGTCTAAATCTGAGGGACCTAGTGTTGATGTAACTAATTCAATTAATTTTACTAGTACCTCTTCAGTTACTGATAGTGAGGGTAATGCAGAAATTAGATTTACTGTGGCAGAACTTGCTGGAGACTCAGATTATGATTTAAGAGTTGAAGTTAATGTATCAAACAAAGTTATGGATTTCTTTAAATGGTTTAGACTTTCAGCATTTACGTGGGAAGTTGAATTAGCGGCAGATCCTAGTTTAGATGATACAACTTATTATCAAGTAAGTAGTAAAGGTCCTGGTGATCTTGTTTTTGTTGATGTTAATGTGTCTGGTGATGATGTTTCAAATTATAAAGTTTGTTTGGACAGAATTGAGAATACTTGGACTTGGAATACTAATTATCATTCTGAATGTTATGATATTGTGAGTGGTGATTTAACTTCGTTTAATTTTACTGCTCCATCTCAATCTGGAGAGTATAATGCTTGGATTGTATTAAAAACTAAAGATAATGATGATTGGTTAAAAGATCAGAGTGTTTGGTTTGATGTTAAAGGTGGTGCAGAAGCAGACTATGAAATGCATACTTGGATTAATGATTGGAATGTATGGAGTGGTAGTAATGCGACTGTTGTAGTAGAGCTTTGGAATAGAAATGGTTGGCAAGATGTTGATGAACTTAGTGCTTGTGGAAACGTTTCTATAACTGAAGTTAGAGATCAAAAGACTTGGAATTTAGTTGCAACTGATCAAGAAATAATTCAAGATGCAGTTCAAATGAACCCGATGCAAGGTCCTCCTGGTGCACAGTTAGAATTTTTAATTGATAATTCTTGGGCTGCAGGAGAATATAATGCTCGAGTTAATTGTGAAAATTTAGGAATAACTAGAGATGTTGGATTTAATATTGTTAGTTTCCAAGTATCTTCATTAATACCTGAATTTGTTCAAAAAGGTGAAAACGTATCTTATTGGATTAAATCAACTTATGCTAATGGAACTCCTCTAAACGGGGGGATTGTTACAGTTAAAGAACTTAGAAATATGTGGAACTGGGGTGAAGCACCAATTTCAATAGATGAAGATTTTGTATTAGATGCAAATGGTGAATTTATTGGTGAAATTGTAGTTCCTCAATCAACTGGCGGTTACGAATTAATTATGGAAGTAACTGATGGTGAGACTGTTCAAGAAGTTAGAAAACAGTTTGAAGTTCGCGGTATGAACGTAGAAATTTTAATTAATGGTGGTGCAGATCAATTATATTCTGGAGAAGATTTAACTTTAACAGTTTTAGTTGTTGATTCTAATGGTCTTCCATCTCCAAATGCAAGAGTTAATCTAGATGTTATGAGGCACTGGTTTGCAGGTGGTGGAGAAGGAACTGAAGAATTAGTTGTATGTTCAAATTTGGCGCAAGATGAATGTTCTGATGAATGTATTTGGAATGTTTCATCATGTATTGGTATTGAAGAACATTGTCAGGCGTTAGATTCCAATAATTGTAATATTAATCCAACTTGTAATGGTTGGTGGGCTGATGATGGATTTTACTGCGGTGTTGAATGGAGTAACATCGGAGAGAGTAAAAATAGTATTGAAGGATGGTATGAGAAATATACTAACATGAATGGTGAAGCTAAATTTAAGTTTGCAGGAGATAGTGCTCCAAACAAGGGGGAGTATGAATTTAATGTTAATGTTGATGCACCAGGTCAAGGTTGGTTCTGGTCTCATAAAACGAAAGTAATTAGAAAATTCAATCTTTCATTAAGTACTGATTCATTAAAATATTCTCCTGGTGATACGGTGAATGTTAATGTGTCTGCAACTTATTCTAATGGAACTCCTCTTGGAAGTAATTTTAAAGTTGATGCAGGATTAGAAGAACCTAAGTTTGCAATGTCTGAACAAGAAATGGACTGTATGAATAAAATGACTAATGAAACTTGTAGTTCTAAGTCTGAATGTGAATGGATGACTGATGATTTTATGGGTGGTGACTTTGGTGCCAAGTCAGAAGAACTTGACGCGCAAATGTTAACTTGTAATGGTGAAGGTTTAGCGTGTATGCATATTACTGATTCCGATGTTTGCACTGATATGAGTTGTACTTGGAATGTTGATGCTTGTGAAGGTAGTATTGTTGGACATTGTAATGGGATAGTTGAAATGAATGATTGTGAGAGTACTAGTGCTATTTGCATGTGGTCTGAAGATGAGGGCGAGTATGTGCCTGGTAATATGGGCTGGTGCGGAGCAAAAGAAGTAGATTACGATTTAGTTGAAAATGTTTCATTTTCAAATGGCCTTGCACAGATAAGTTTAGATATTCCGTCAGAAAATGTTACTGCAGGTTCTGCATTTATTTGGGTTGATATAATTAAAGGAGACAAAGTGGTTGAGTTTATTGATTCTATGATTTTAATCTATGATTCAGATACTGCTGATTTTGAACTTCAAATTTTAAATCCAGTTGTGGGTGCAGATGAATTTATTGAAATTAATTTAACAACGTCTGAGGAAACTGCAGGTAAAGTTATGATTGATCAAATGGTTAAACATTTACAAAGTGAAAATGGTGCGATTTCAATGCAGGAAATGATGGGTGGCGGCCAAGAATCAGGTAAAACTGATTGGTTGGGATCTCCAATTTACATTAATCCTAATGCTCCAACTCACTTTGTTGTTTTATCTAGAGCTCGACCTGGAACTTACACAAGTTTACTCGAATTAAGGAAAAAAGGAAGTAGTTTCTTTGGTCCTGCAGATATGGCTGGAATGCTGTTTGCAAATTATGAAGTTAATAGTACATCTGGTGAATGTTCATTATTTGTTGAGTGTGATGATAATAATTCAACTACTAGGGATGTTTGTTTACAAACTAAGTGTACTCACTATGTAATTTCCGAAGAATCAGAATGTAGTTTTGATGGTGAATGTCCAAATTATCCTGCGCAAGGATTATATGGGGTTTGTGATTTTACTGGTCAATGTAATAACATTTCTGGTGAGTGTGAAGGTGCAAATGATTGTGATGATACTAACACATCAACATTTGATTATTGTGACAATTATATGTGTGAATATGAATCAACTACTGATGTAGAATGTACTACTGATTCTCAATGTACTGATATTCCTCCAGAACATGTTTCTCTTTGTGAATATGGTGAGTGTCATTATGTTCCTGAAGCAAATATTGGTTGTAATGCGGATTCAGAATGTATTGATCAATATGGAGATAATTGGTTCTGTGATATGTGGGACAAACAATGTCACGAAATTAAAAATTGTGAGTGTGATTCAGTTGTAGATTGTGCTGAAGAACCATATGGTGTAGAAACCGTCGCTGTTTGTGAATGTATGTGTGATTATTTCCATGAAGATGATTTAATTATGTTATATGATTGGGATAAATCAACAGATGCATTAGGTAATATGTCCTCTGGAATTTTATGGGGTTGGAATGGCACTGAAGGTGCTGACGAAGCAAAACCTTTTGAAGGAAGTCCGGGAGGAGATATTGTGTTTGCACAAATAGCTAATGATTCAACTTATATGTATACTCAGATGAAACTGGGTGGTTTTGAATGGAATGGTGGTTTGCCTTATTGTGAAGGTAGTTTCCCATCAGACCCATCAAGAGGTAGAATATACAATCAATCATATGTTGCTTATTACAATACGATTGATAGTCAAGGTTCAACACTTGCAGGTATTGAAGGTGCAGATTTTAAGTTTGAATTAGCATTTGGTGAAGATCCATCCTACGTTTCAGATAATTTTTATTTTTGGAGTGCAGGTCAATGGGTATTAGATGAAGTTATAGATACTAATTATAGTATTACTTGTAAAAATCCAATGCAGAGTATTGACTTTAAAGTGCTGTTAGATGATTTAGCGTTTGATAATGAGTCTAATGTAAATGAAATCATTTTAGCAACGAGGATGACTGATTTCGAAACATATCAAGAAACTTGGACAGTGCATGATTGTTTCTGGAATGAATCTGCTCAAATGGATGATTGTTTTGATACAGAATACACTGCAACTGATTTTAGTGTTTTTGAAAATCAGTTTGTAGATCTTGTTCCAAATTCTGGGTGGCATGATATGTTCGACAGGGGTTGGGATGAGTTAGGAGGTGAGCAATAATGAAAGCAAAAAAATCAACAAAACAAATTTTAAATAAAAGATTGCTGACTTTATTGATTGCTTCAATCTTTTTTATTTTATCTTTAACATTAGTAAGTGCAGCAACTTGTACTGTTGCGTCGGCTGCAACTGCAATTTTAGGTGTTTCTGAAGATATTACTGTGAGTTGTTCAGGAGTTACCGATGCAATAACAGTTAATCCTTCAGTTGGAACTGAATTTGGAGGTTTAAGTTGTTTAGATATTAGTCCATCAAGTAGTTCAGTAAGTTCTGGATCTCCAACAACTACGTTTTCTGTAGAAGGAACAAATTTTGGTATGTGTATGGGTGAAGGTAAAAAAATTACTTGGAGTTTTACTGGTACTGGTGCGCCAGGTGTTAAATATACAAATTATAATATTGTATCCAAGCCTCAGATTACTCCAACTTTTATGAATTCATCTTACTCTGTTTCAAATGTTTCAACTAATTTATCAATTACTTTAGGTTTATCTACATCAAATCCTGAAATTGATGTTAGGGGGATTGATTTATTAGTTTCAACTAGTCTAAACGGTAGTGAAGTTGGAGGGATAGTGAATTTTTCTGATTTAACAATTGATGTTTCAGAATCAACTTCTAAGTTTGTTACGTGGACAGTTGAACTTCCACCTCTACCTCCTGGAGAAGTTTATGATTTTAATGTTTCAATTTCGTCAGAAAATGCTGATTCCACTGGAACAAGTACTGAAATTAATGTAACTGAGGCAAGTGGAATTACAATGGTTGAATATGATTTGCCTAGTGTGGGTAGTTGGTATTTGATTAGTGTTCCTGTTGAGGTGGATAGTTTGGCTGTTACTGATTTGTTTGGTGATTTGTCGGGTAGTTATCAGGTTTGGGGTTGGAATGATGGTTGGGTTTTGA